>NZ_JBCPXV010000001.1:0-280215 GCF_039581225.1 Ornithinibacillus proteolyticus
TGGTGTCCTTTTTGTTTACTTTAATATCAGAAAATTGCGTGCAAAAAATAATAAGCATGGTCCTTACCGTTAAAACGTTGGTAAGGACCATGCTTATATTAATTTACTGGGGTTTTGTCCCAGCCTCTTTTTATTAACTTAAGGCTTCCAACAATTGAAGTGCATCTTATCAGTGATCGGCTTTTACTCATACACTTCCCTGTCATCACTTTTATTAAGTTCGTTAATAAAAAATCTACTAGTACCATTTAACGAAAGAAAAACGCTATATTACTAAGATTGATATGTATAAATAGAGGAAGATGTAATTAGACTTTCAACACCGTTTGGATGGTATGGTGTTAATTTATTTGCTGTGTTGTAATCAACCCATTTTATCTCTAGGATTTCATCTGTATACTTAATTTCACATTCTCCCGCTATTACATCTGCTTTGAATGTAAAAAATAACACGTGGTGATCCTTTTCTTTAAAAAACGCTTCATTAATTGCTACTACACTTCCTACCTTAACAGTTAACCCTGTCTCTTCCTCTACTTCACGAATAACTGCCTGTTCTAAAGTTTCACCTTTTTCTACTGCTCCCCCTGGTAACGACCAACCTTGACCAGCATTATTAACCATAACTATTTGCTCTTTATCCTTGTTACAAATCAAAGCATAAACAACGTCAATCCTTTGCATATTGCCCCTCCATACATTATTATCTTATTACTTAACTTATCTATTCTATTTATTAAAAAACACTTACTCTTACTAAACTATCATCTTTTAGTTTCATAATCTAGACGAATTTCATGAAAATTCGCATATTCAACTAAAAAAGACTTTTTGCGTTTAGCAAAAAGCCTCCTTTTTCTATAGAATTTAACAGCGAACTGCTAATAAGCCATTAAACTCCTCGTAACTCACTATGTTTAGTCGCTTTAATATACCTACTAAATATAAAACGAACCAAAGGACCCATAATAATAATTTGTAGAGGTAAAGCCATAATCAAGTTACTGCCGAAAATGACTGCATAATCTTTTACAACTGAACTAGAAGTAAAACCATTATGAATATAAGCTGTCACTAAACCGTAAATCGACATAAAAAAAGCCATCCCAATTACCATACATATTGAAATTGCCAGTACTGTATAGATTTTCTTTTTGGTATTTGCAGTTATTTTTAAAGCAATTTTTTTAGCATTAGGTCCTACTATTAACATATCTAGAATTAATGCAATGACAAATCCAATTAGAAAATCGGATACCCCTTCCATAATTGTCATTTTACCCATCATACCATTTAAATAATAATTATAAACCGTCATCAGTAAAACCATCCCAAAACACATCATTAGTCCAAATTGTAGACTTTCTTTCTTAGTTGTCGGCAATTATATCATCCTCTCTTTTTTATACCTTTGTATTATAGTGATAATATAAACACTTTCGTAAGTGAACACTTTGTGAACGTTTATGATAATAGAAGTTGCAGATCAATTTTGTTTGAGTTAACTTAGACAAGTTTTTTAATATACAAGTCTCTATAATGGAACTACCTTCAATCAAACTATAATCCACCTTTAATAACAGCCTAAATTCACCGTAATAAAGCGATAAAAATCATACCAAAAATTTGACAAAAATTTTTATTTATGCTATAATTTACATTAATTAAAATTTTGTATATAATAAGGTTCTCCTGGCCAGGGGAATCTTATTTTTTTTAGGAGGAAACGGTTTGAAACAGAATGAGTCCAGTTTAACTTCCTTAGTATCAGCATTTGGTCGAGCTTATCACAGTAAAAATGACACACCAATCATTTTTGATGATTTTATGGTAAGCAATTTAATTTCCGAAGATGAGTTTGCAGCTATTAGCCAGAATATGATTAACGGTATAACATTTTTTAACAAGGATATCGGGGAAAGATTTAAAGAAAATCCGGATGAGATTTTAAAATGGATTACCCAAGTACAGCTCTCCCCAACACCTATAGCACGCTCAGCCTATTGTGAGAGTGTATTACTTAATGAAATTAATTTAGGCGCCAAACAGTATGTGATACTCGGGGCTGGTTTAGACACTTTCTGCTTTCGACATCCAGAATTAGAAGACAAATTAGATATATTTGAAATTGATTATCCTGCTACACAAGAATTTAAAAAGAAGAAGCTAGCAGAAGCTAATTTCTCTATACCAAACAATCTGCATTTTGTTCCTATGGATTTTACTAATAAGCTTTCTCACCGTGATTTAATTGATGTAGGGTTTGATAACAAGAAGACCTTCTTTAGCCTATTGGGTGTATCTTATTATTTGACGAAAGATGAGATTGCGAGTTTGATAGGTGAATTATTCGCTAATGTCCCAACAGGTAGCTCTATTGTTTTTGATTATGCAGATGAAAATCTCTTTAAAGTAAAAGGAAAATCGAATCGTGTTGAAAACATGGTTAAGATGGCTTCTGCAAGCGGAGAACCAATGAAATCGAGTTTCACGTACAGTGAGATGGAGAAAATGTTAGAACAATCAGGTTTACTAATTTATGAACATGTAACACCAACTAAAATAAATGAGGTTTATTTCAAAAATAGAACAGATTATTTGTCCGCATTCGAGACCATACATTATATCCACGCTGTTAAGAAATAATCTGGCTAATAATTCAAGAGTCTCTCAATGAGTAACACATTGAGAGATTCTATTTGTAATCTTCATTTATTGTCTATAGCAATGTTTACAGCTTCAGTGGCATGAATTACGGTTGTATCAAACAACGGAACATCTGAATCTTCAGGTTTAACTAGTAATCCAATTTCGGTACAACCTAAGATTATTCCTTCTGCACCATTTTTAACTAAATTATGAATTACATCCTTGTAATAATCCTTTGATGTTTTACTAATTTTTCCTAAACATAACTCTTCTTGAACTACCCCCACTTAACCTCCTTGCAGGATGTTTGAAGTGGGGGATTCTTGGGAACAGAGCGTACTTGTTAGTAGTCTTTCTTAACTAACAGCGGTTTCTCTTCTTTACCAAGCTATCCCCGTAGTCCCTACGGTTTTATAGGTTGTTTAAGCCGAAGCTATGATTCGTAATCCTTCAGCTAGAATATTTTTACTCGCATTGATATCTCGATCATGATGCATGTGACAAGCTGGACACGTCCATTCCCTTACCGCAAGCGACTTCTTGCCAGTTTGATGTCCACAAGCAGAGCATCGTTGACTGGATGGGAAGCCCCTACTTATTTTCACCAGGGTTTTACCATACCAATCCGCTTTGTACTGTAATTTCCTCACAAAACTAGACCATGATACGTCAGCGATAGATTTCGCTAGTTTATGATTGCGCAACATTCCTTTCGTGTTCAAGTCTTCGATACAGATGACATCGTGGTTTTTGATGATGGCTGTACTTAACTTATTCAGGAAGTCGGCACGTTGATTCAGCACTCTTTCATACAATCTTGCTACTTTTCGTTTTTGTTTTTGATAGTTTTTGGCATCGAGTAAGTTGATTCCGTTGTTTTTCGCATGCAAAGCACGTCTGGATAGTTTGCGTTGTTCTCGTTTTAACTTTTTTTCCATGTTGGCGGTGAACCGATGATTATCCACCTTTTGTCCATCAGAAAGAATCGCAAAGTCCGTGATGCCTAAGTCAATTCCGATAGCGGATGCTGTTTTTGCTAATGGTTGTACGTCTGTTTCTGCCAGTATAGAGATGAAATATTTTCCGCTTGGATTACGTCTTACCGTAGCATTGATGATACGACCATGTACTTCACGGCTTTTGGCAAAACGAACAAAACCAAGTTTCGGCAGTTTTATTTTGTTGTCTACAATGGAGATATTTCCGTTGGTCTGCTTCGTTGTGTAGGATTGAACCGGATGCTTTTTGGACTTAAATCGCGGGGCTTTATTTTGCTTTTGGAAGAATCTGGAGAAGGCATCAGAGAGGTTTCGGAGGGAAGTTTGGACTGCGATGCTGTCTACTTCTTTTAACCAGCTTAATTCTTTTTTCAATTGAGGTAGTTGAGCAGAACAAGCGTTATACGTCAGTCCTTTTCCTGTTTGTTTGTAGGTGTCGTTCCACTTAGCTAAAAAATGGTTGAAGACAAAACGAGAACAGCCCATGGTTTTCGCAATCTGTCTTTTCTGTTCATTTGTTGGATAGATACGGAATTTGTAGGCTTTTTTGACGAGCATTGCTTTCACCTCTTTCTGTATCACGATACATCTATTTTACCATATTTTGTATGGTGGATAGGTCATTTCAGGGAAGAATGGAAGCACTTGAATAGTCGGACAAGAGATGGCGATTCATCTCCCACCTACTCATTTCCCATTCCTTGAGGTGGGAGTCTTCTCGCCTATTGATGATAAATAATACTATTCACCTGTAACCTTTCTTCCTTATTTGGAACAACTACATTGATTCCTTGTGACTCGAGTCGAGACTTATAAAAATCTTGTTCCATCGTATATTTAGTCCCCAGTAATCCAATTGTTTTTATGTTAGCCTTTAAAATTTGGGTTGCCGTGGCGTCAGCGATATGTAAAACAGGTATTTCGATCTTTTCTTCTATTGAATCAATAACTTTGTGCATCGTATTCGTACAGATTACTATAAAATCTGCACCGGCTTTTTCTAACGATAATGCAACTTCACCTAAAGCTTGACCAGCCTTCTCCCAATCACCTTCCGCTTGATACTGTTCAATTTCGTTAAAATCAACACTATACAAGAGACATTTCGCTGAATGTAAACCACCTAATTTTTTTTCACTTCTTCGTTTATAATGCGGTAATATTCTAAGGAGGATTCCCAGCTCATTCCCCCTATAAGTCCAATCGTTTTCATTACGATCTCTCCCTACGTTAGTAACTATATTTGACGCGTATAGTTACGATAAAATTAATATGAAACGAATCCACTTTGTTAGTCTGTATATACTTAGCTATTTAGTTTATGATACCATAATATGGTTATTGTAATTGAAAAAATCAAGAGCTCCACCATTTAACATCATTTATGATTTTTATTGGTAAATTGTAAAGATCTATCTTAAGCCCTCTATAAAAAAGGATTCTACTTAACTGGTTGAAAAAATAAGTAGAATCCTTAATGTAAATTATTATAGGAACTAACTATCTGAATCTTGAACAAAACCTAACTCATTACCATCTAAATCACTTATAGTAAATTTTTTAGTCCCATAAGGGGTTGAAAACAGTTCTTCTACTACATTTACTTTATCTTTTACATCATTCCATAATACCTCTACATCTGTAACATTAAAATTAAAACGTCCATGTGATGGGTAATTTTTATCTTCCATGATGGCAAAAGTTGCTCCACTATCAGCCTCAAAATGGGCATAGTTAGGTTTTTCAGGTGGCCATGTTGCTGCAACCTTTAATCCTAATTTTGTTTGATACCAATCTATTGCTAAAGCTAAATCTTTCACATTAACTCGTACATGTGATAATTTGGTCTTCATCTTTCCTCCCCCTTCCTTTTAATCATACCAGGCAGATTGAGGTCTATTTGCTGGGTAACCGTTTTTTTCTCGATACTTTTTTCTTTCATGTGTAAAATCAAACCATTGCTTTTTACTAGTTGGATGATTCGCATAGTATACGACACATCGAATTTGGTCCTCCACACAACCATCTGTCCATACACCTAACTGTTGTTCTAATTCATCAAATAATTGTGCACCTTGTTTGTCTTTTATTTCGTTTAATGAATAGATGTTTAATTGATAAACCAATTTTTCAGCTAATTTATAACCAATAGATGGTACAGTTTGAAATTCAGCTAAACCTTTAATAATTCTCGCCCTATCAATTGAAGCATTTAATAGACTAGCTATTCTTTCCGTGTAAAGTGTACGTATTTCAGTTAATTTCACTTTAGCTTTCCTAAGCATTACTCTTTCTTCTAGTGTTAGTGGTAATTTAGGATTAGAACTCAAATGGTCTCCTCCTTATTCATTATCCGTTATACATCAAGAATCTTTATCAAATCTTTCAGTCTAGTTAGAAGAAATCACTACTTCAGAATGAAAAGATAATCCATTCAATTCTTCTAGTATTTTTTGTGCATCTATACTATATTGTGTTATTGGTTTTCCTTCATACATTGGCACCTTGCTGTATACTTTTCTAATGCTAATTGGATATCCACTTCCCGTATTGGAATCATTAATTGTAATGCGATCTGGTTCAAAGAGTAGCGTATTGATTAAGTCCTTGGCTTTACTAGAAGGAGAAGCTTTTAACATCGACACAACATCTGCATCTGTTAAACGCGCAAATTCACTCTTATTCATTGGCTCTACAGACCAGTGAATCTTAATAGACTCAGCTAATATTCTATCTACAGCGACCATGTATGGCGATAGAAACAGTTTATGATCTGACAAGATAAGCTCTAATAGGTAGTGCCCTGTTTCTAAATCCGTATCGATTCCTTTAACAGTACATGTCATTCTGTCTAATAAATCTTTAGGGAGCATTTCCACCATACCAGCCATATACGTATCTCTTAAAAAACTATCCAAATGATCGATTCCAAGTATATTGTCCTTTCCTGTGATAGGTGATGGTTCATTTAGAATTTTAATGATTACATTCGGATCAATATTATGGGCATTCAACATAGAAGATATTTCCTCTTCTTTTATATACTGTTCTGTTAATTCATGGTGATTAAATCCAAGCGTTTTTTCTACTGCGTGAGAGAAAGGTAGATGTCCGATATCATGTAACAAGGCGGCAACTCGTAATTCTATGTCATCTGGAAAAAAGAAAGAAGTTAATTTCCAAACACCTATAGAATGTTCAAATCGACTATGTACAACAGGTGAAACGAGTGCTCCGGCACCGAAATTGCTTCAGCCTTCTGAGCGGTTTGCTTTTAATTAATTGTATTTGGAGTTCAGTTGGTTTGATTGGTGGATAAAGTGCTTCTAAGATCAGTTTCGTTTCGCTCATCAATTATGTAATTCCTTCCATTTTGACTTTTCTTAGTTCGATAGTGGAACCATTCGGTAGAGAAACAAATAAACGATAAAATTCCTTATATGAATGGACTAATAATACGCTAAATTTTGGGAGCTTTATCAATCTGAATATTTCAGAAGTGCATCCAGTGATATAGGGAATTTTTGGTAAGTTAATTCTTTAACTGCATTAGCAAGTATTCTAATTTCATATTGCGCATCCTCTGGTAGTCTCAATTTCAAGAAATGAGCAACACCCTGTAATGAGCCTGTCCAATAATATCTTACAAACATCGAATAGGCGGCAAGGAATAGTCGAGCTTGTTCCGGTGCAATTCCAGCTTCCATTGCCTCTTCGTATAGACGCTCACCTTCTGCAACATGTTCTTCTAATTTCTTCGTAAAAGCACTACCTACGGATGGTTGTAATGCTTCACCTGATCCTTGTTTAGAATTGGCAGGCTTTGTTCTCCATTCATCATCATGTGGAATATAAAATGTTGGTTCTTCTGTAATATATCGGCGTGATGATTCGTTCCAAGCAACAAAAGGATCTTGGAAGCCTGAGCCGATGATATGCTTCCAATGTTGCCTTGCAACATACAGTGGAACATATACCTCAAATTGTAGCGAAGTGTGCCTAAATGGACTGGTATGTCCCTCCCGTGCTAGAAAATCTATCAGTCTTTCATCTTTTTCATCTAGCTTGTCTTTTTTCTTGTTGTATGACACTCGAGCTGAATTAATAACAGATAAGTCCGAACCCATATGGTCCTGTAAAATGACATACCCACCATTTAATATATCTATTTTTGTCATAGCATCCCGCCTCTCCATTTTGCTATCTAAATTTTACCAAAATTATATGCTATTTAAAACTAATCACATTTTAATTTTGGAAAGCTATTCCTTTAACATCTGTATTATAGATTATAATCACCTAAAAAAATAACCCCGATTGAAAATTCCAATGGGGTCTCTTTTTCCTATATCCTAATGTTCGTGCGTTAAAGGTAAGTGATTCTGTTGACATAATGGCGAATCTACATGTGGATGTTCCTCGTTCTCTAGCTGTACCGTGACGTGGTTTATTCCTTTATGCTCTAATTCATGTTCAACCGCTCTTATAATCTCTTGGCTTTGGAGAACAGATAGATTTCCATCTACAACCGCGTGGCATGAAAGAACATGCTGCCCACTTGTAATACTCCATACATGTAAGTCATGAATCCTTTGAACACCTGTTACACTCTCAATCGTCTTTATAATGCTCTCGATATCGCAGCTCTTTGGAGTTCCTTCCATTAGGACATGTACAGCATCTTTAGTCACTCTAAAACCACTAATTAGTACAAGGATCGCAACTAGTACACTAGCTAGTGGGTCCGCCCATCCCCATCCAAAGAACATCATACATAATGCGGCTGTTACTGCTCCTACAGATCCAAGTAAATCACCTAAAACATGTAGAAAAGCGGCACGCATATTTAAATTTTCTTTCGTATCACTACGCATTAATAACCAGGCAACCATTATATTAACGAGGAGACCTATAAAAGCGATAATGAACATGCCGGTAGATGCAACCTCAGGTGGTTCTGAGAATCGATGATATGCTTCATAAAATATATAGAGAGATATTACTATGAGGGTAACCCCATTAAATACTGCTGCTAATATTTCAAACCTTTTATAACCGTATGTTTTATTATAATTTGCTGCTTTCTCCCCTAATCTAAAGGCTAGTAGTCCTACACCAAGAGAAATGGCATCACTCAACATATGCCCAGCATCAGAAAGAAGTGCAAGACTATTAGTGAAGATTCCCCCAACTGCTTCTACCACCATATATGTCGTAATAATAATAAAGCTTAACATTAACATTTTTTTATTTGTAGTGTGTGTATGGTTATGATCGTGTCCCATTATATCCCACCTTCCAATATTGAAATATGAGCATTTATTCATATAACGATGAAAAGGAACTACTTAGTTATGACAAGCATGATCAATCATTTGTTTCAGCATATTCATGACATGTTCATCATCTTGAGAATAATACAACGTTGTACCCTCCCGGCGATATTTTACTAAACGTAAATTTTTCAAGAAGCGTAATTGATGCGAAACCGTTGATTGCCTTAACTGTAAGGTTTCCGCTATTCCGTTTACTGAGTATTCGTGATGAATTAAAAGATTTAGTATCCGGATTCTCGTTGGATCACCCAATGCCTTAAACGTTTGTGAAACCACGAATAACGTCTCCTCATCCAAATCCTTATTATTAACCGCTGTCTGATTTTCATTATGTTCCATAACATCCTCTCCTTTCTAGGCTTAAGTTAAATTTATTAATATGTATATATTAGTATATGTTCATATTATAAAACAAGAAATGGATCATGGTCAATGATTTATAAATACCGTATAAATCGTGGGACAAGGCAATATAAATTAACAAAGGAAGGAAAAGGAGACGTATGATGGCATTCATATGGTTATCGGGAGTAATTGCCTCTGGATTGGGTATTGGTATTGGGGGTGGACTAGCATGGTTCATGAAGCGTATCCATGGTAGTGTTAGCTTTTTATATTCTCTCTGCGGCGGATTAATAATCGGCCTATTATTTATTGAAATGATCCCTAAAAGTATTCAACTTGGTGGTTGGGTTATATTGGCTCTTGGAATTGCAACTGGAGTTATTCTGTATCTATGTATTCATCGTGTCCTAAACATGATAACCCTTGTTACAGATACTCAACAAAAAATTCTCTTATTCCGTACTGGAGTTCTATTAACTATTAGTATAGCAATGCATAATTTTCCAGTTGGCCTTGCGCTGGGAGCAGCTATCGGTACGGAATTTGGCAATCCCATGTTATTAACCATCCTGTTACACAATATTCCTGAAGGTGTGATCATTTTTACCCCACTATTTTTAGCTGGATACGGCTTCTTCACTTGGTTGGTAATCACAGCCGTGCTTACCGTCCCAGTAGCAATAGGCTCGTTACTTGGGTTATTTATTACTGCTGAGGTCCCTTTTTTATTTGCTTTTATGATTAACCTTGCCATCTCTATGATTTTCATAGTCGCAGTAAAAGAAATGGTTTGGGAAGCAATGAAAAAATCTTCTATATGGTATGGTTTACTAGTTAGTCTATTTGGTATCACATTGGTCTATATGTATTTTACTTTTATTAACTAATATCTTAGGTTCATTTTAATCAACAATTAAACCTTCTTGAAATACTGTCGGTACATTGTACGAGACTAAACTGCAGTATTCCCTACAGTTGAACTTTTCTGTACAATAATACCCTTTTACACAGTAAAACTCCTCCACCACAAAGGAAGAGGAGTTTTATTTTGGATTATTACTCCATAAGGGAGATTTCATGATGATGCAGAATTAGTTTCTCTAGCTTTTAATCTCTCTTGATCTTTTCTTTCCAATTCTTCTTGGGATTGACGCTTATCTTTAATAAAGAGAGCAATCAACAATCCGACTAATGAAAGTGCTGCTACAACAATGAACGCTACATTGGCACCATAAATGTCTGGATTGACAATTTCCCTACTTGCTGCACTCTCCTCTGATGTCGTCATGACTGTAACGAGAATTGCTGTACCTACAGAAGCTGCTATTTGTCTCATCGTATTATCCATTGCAGCCCCGTGTGGAATTAATCGTTTAGGTAATTGATTTAATCCAGCGGTTGCAATCGGCATCATTACCATCGACAGTCCGAACATTCGGATACTGTATAGAATGGTTATAAAAGCTAATGAAGTCGATGTATCTAATCTAGTAAACGGGATTGACGATACGGTAATGATTATTAATCCAATTATTACTAGCTTTTTAGCACCGAATTTATCAAAGATTCTACCTGTAATTGGTGACATCAATCCAGTAATTAATGCTCCAGGTAACAGAGCTAAACCAGCTTCAAAGGCTGTAAACTCACGCATATTTTGCATATATAGTGGTATTAATGTCTCCACGCCAATTAATCCCATAAAAGCGATCATGCCTATCGCAACGGCCAGCGGGAAAATGGAATAAGTAAACACTCTGAATTCGAGCATTGGATGCTTTAGCTTTAATTGTCTTAGAATGAATCCGAATAATGCTAACACACCAACTGCAAGTGATATGATAGTCATCATAGCCAACCAGCCATTATTTCCTGCTGAAGTAAATCCATATAGTAATCCACCAAATCCAAATGAAGATAAGATGATTGAAAGTATATCGAATTTTGGTTTCTGTAACTCGGTTACATTTTTCAATGCAAAGCAAGCTATGACAATATCAATTACTGCAATTGGCAGAATAATAAAGAATAACAATCTCCACGAGTAATGTTCTGTCACATACCCAGACAAAGCAGGACCGATCGCTGGAGCAAACGAGATTACTAGTCCAATTAGTCCCATTGCCGCACCACGTCTATGTACAGGGAAAATCATTAAAAATACCGTCTGCATCAATGGTAACATAACCCCAGCACCAGTTGATTGGATGACACGGCCGATTAATAATGTGGAAAAGTTAGGCGCGATACCTGCAACTAATGTTCCAACAGCAAATATACTCATCGCTGTAATAAACAATTGCCTCGTCGTAAAACGTTCTAATAAAAACGCACTAACTGGAATCATAATCCCATTAACCAACATGAACACAGTAGTTAGCCATTGTCCAGTATTCGCTGTAATTCCCATTTCTTCCATTATTGGTGGGATAGCGGTTATCATTAGCGTTTGATTCAAAATGGCAATAAACGAACCTGCTAATAACAATGGTACGATCATTTTTCTGTTTACTTCTACATTCTGCATAAATACCCTCTCTTCCACTTATCTTACTATCTGTAATCATATACTTTATACAGGATACATGAATCAATTCTATTAATCTATAAGTTTGCTTACTGCCAATAGCTCACTTCGACAAGTCTAGAATACTTGTTTTAACAAAAAACTGCCTATTTAATATTAACGCCTAGTATCACGTTCTATTCCTAGCATACATTATGACATATATGGCACTAATAAAGAATGGAGGGAATCAGGATGATCTGTTTACCAGGCTACCGTTATTGCGGGCCAGGATGTAGTGGTCCAGGTGCACCTACCAATCAGCTTGACTACTTCTGTCTGCAGCATGATCAATGCTACCGGAGTGGTCTACCAAGAAGAGTTTGTGATGAACAATTTTTACGACAACTTGCACCATATATGACTAGACGAGATAAATTAGGTAGAGATGCGCGATTAATGTATCGGGTTATTTCGTTTAAATTGGGGTTCTAAACAAATACAAACACTAACTTAGCCCATCAAGACTAAATAAGACAATCACAAATCCATTCGATTGTCTTATTTTTCTATTATTTAATTTTTTATTTATAGATTGCTAACTTAATAGCGGGTTTAATGGACTCGTGATATCACCTATTTGAATGGGCATACCAAAGCGCCCGTGATAATCTGACCCACCCGTCATAACTAGGTTGTACGATTTTGCTAGTGCTTCCACTTTTTGGTGATCTTGTTCTGTATGATCAATATGGTTCCGTTCAATGCCACCTAGTCCGACCTCTACTAGCTCAGGAACCAAATCATAGGAATCTAGTTGTCCAGGATGTGCAACAACTGCCAATCCACCATCTTTTACAATTGCCTTCACTGCAGCGAATACATTAACATACTCAATATCTTCAGCAATAAGATTTTTAAATAGCTTTTGATATAGTTCTTTATACGTTGTTGAGGAATAAGGGTCTTTTATTAAATAATCCATCACATGTTGTTTATAAATTGCCTGACTTGGTAACGCTTTTTCCTTTATAATATCCGACTCTATTTCATAACCAAGTTTTCTTAATTGTTGGATTTGCCATAGCGATAACTCATTTCTTCTTTCCAATATAGGGTTACAAACCTTAAGGATATGGGATGCATCAGGTCTATAATGGTAACCGAGTATATGAACCTTACGTTTTCTTTTATAATCAAAGGCGAATATTTCAATTCCAGGGATGGTCGTAATATTATATGCTCGACCAACTTGACGGATTATATCTTGTCCGTCAACTGTGTCATGATCTACAAGACTAATGTGGGTTACACCATTTTGCTTAGCCTTCGTCATAATCGTTTCTATGGAATCAGCCCCATCAGAATAATGACTATGTACATGGAGATCAGCTTTCATTACGAACACCTGCTTTTATGATAGTTGGTTTCTTACTCATGTTAAAAATTTGATCACAGAGATTATCCATGAATTCAATATCGTGAAAAATTCCTACTAATGTCGTCCCACTCGCTTTTAATTTCACGATAACTTCTCTAACCTTTTCTTTCGATTGATAGTCTAAGCTAGCAGTTGGTTCATCTAACAACAATAGTCTCGGTTTTTTAACTGTTGCCATTGCTATGTTTAATCGTAACTTCTCACCACCAGAAAATGTATTCGGAAATGTGTCCCATAGACTCGGGTCCAGCTCGAAATGTTCGAGTGCTGCCTCCGCTTGGCGCTTTGCACGGAAATCAGATTCCCCCATTTCCAAAACTGCTTGTTCTACTAATTGTCTGCACGTTCTTCTTGGCATGACATTTAAAAATTGAGAAACATAGCCAATCTCATGTTTTCGTAAATAAATTACTTGCCTTTCTGTTGCTTTCGTTAAATCAAGTCGTCCAAATCGCTCAGACTCAAATAATATATTCCCTTGATTAGAAATGTATGTACGATAAATGCTTTTTAATATGGTAGATTTACCACTACCACTTTTTCCAACAATGCCAATAAACTGCCCCTTCTCTAGTTGAAAGCTAATCCCATTTATAGCTTGCCTTGTCGTTCCGAGATAATGATTAATAAAATTCTTTCCCAGATTATGAACTTCTAACATGGCCATGATCTTCCCTCCTATCATCCTATCTATAATTGGTTGTTGTGATGACTTGACCATTTACCATCGTCATCGTTAACATCGGATAACCATCTTCCATTCGTTCAATGATAAGTAAATCTGCCTTTTTACCAGGGTGAATCGAACCTATCTCCCGGTCCATATGAACAGCCTTAGCAGGATTAATCGTAACCATGTTAAACATATCGTGTAGCTTGTTATTATGTTTTTCGTGTAATTCAAAAATAGCATGTAGTAATGCAGATGGATAATAATCACTGCAAAGAATGTCGGCAAACTGATGCTGGATCGCTTCAATAGCAGAAAGATTTCCCGAATGAGATCCACCTAGCAATACATTAGGAGCACCAACTAATGTTCGTAACCCTAATTCTTTTGCTTTCTTAGCCACTTCCAAGGTAATAGGGAATTCACTTATAGTCGTCCCGAAGGATTGTACTAATTCTAGCTTATCTATATGGTCATCATCATGGGAAGCAATGGCAATCCCTTTGTCTATTGCTATCCTTGCTATTTCTGATATTTCACGTAAACTTAAAGACGCTCTGCTTTTTCGTTCTGCAATAATAACATCTACCTCATCATCGGATACGTTACGATAGCCTTTAAGCGTATGGCGGAAGACTTCTAAATCACGATATTGGCCTTGACCAGGTGTATGATCCATAAAGGATAAAAGATGAACCTTGCCTTGTTTTATATTCTGGATTAAACTTTCCACACCATCGATATTATCTATCTCAAATCTAGCATGCAGACGATGACGAATTAAATGGGGCTGACTTGCTGTTCGATCAATAGCATCCACCAGTCGCTGGACATTTTCAGGATAGCGCATTGGTTTATGGGAGAAGATATCTTCTAGGTAAAATGATAACGAATGAAAAATGGTAGTAATTCCATGACTGATTAAGTTCTTCTCCGCTTCTCTAAGACTCATATTTACGTCCATAATACTTGTAGGTCTTGGCGAGACAATCGTCTCAATGTAATCAGAATGGATGTCTATAAAACCAGGGGAAATATAGCCTCCCTTTGCATCGATAAACTGCTTATCTGAACCATACTCCATATCGCTCTCTAAAATAATATCCTGAATGCGATCACCTTTAATCACGACAGCATGCCCTTCTATAATTCCTGTTTCCATGACAATTTTTCCGTTATGGATAATAATCAAAGTACGTACCTCCTATAACAACGAATAAACTAATTGTTGCGTATATTTATCAGTCGGATCCTCTAAAATTTGATCTGTTAATCCTTGCTCCACAATCTCACCATTTAACATGACAATGGTACGGTCGGCCAGCATTCGAATGACAGCTAAATCATGTGATACAACAATCATACTAATCCCAAATTCACGTTGTATCCGTTTAATTAGGTCTAATACATCTGCCTGTACAGAAAGATCTAATCCAGTTGTTACTTCATCTAAAAATAAAACAGGTGGGTTATTCGAGAGAGCCTTTGCAATTTGAACTCGCTGCTGCATACCACCCGAAAAATTCCGCGGCTCCTCCTTCATTCGAAAGACAGGAATTTGCACAATGTCAAGCAGTCGTTTTCCGATTTCTTCCATATTACCAACATGGCGATTTCCAGCAGCAATTAATTTTTCTGCGATATTGCCGATAGAAGAAAAATTCATTTTTAACCCATGTACAGGATTTTGATAGACCATTCCATATTTGTAATTTCGAATATATCGCTTCTTTTGCGATGACAATTCAAATAAGTTTTCTCCGAGAAATTCCTCATCATCGAGATACACTTCCCCACTAGTTACTTCTGAGTCAAAATAAAGACATTTCATTAAGCTAGATTTTCCACTTCCGCTTTCCCCAACTACACCAAGTATTTCACCAGCAAATAAATCAAGTGAGATATTCCGACAAGCATAAACCGTTCCACATACTTCACAATAATTATTGGTTAAAGCTCTATTATCTGGGTTTTTACAGCTATTACACCCCGGTCCAAATTGCTGATTTAAATTTCGAACAGATAATAAGGCTTGTTCATCCTTCACTAGTCCCCACCTCTTCTCTTTCCTTTTTATTCAATTGTTCTATACAGAAACTAGTATCATTACATTGAAACACCCGCTCACCTGTATGGTGATCAATTAACTCATCCAGAAATACACCACTTGTTCCGCATAGATGACATGACTTATCTGTAAAGTCTTCTGTTCTGAAAGGGTGGTCATCAAATGCTAAAGAAACGACATCGGTATAAGGTGGAATTGCATAGATTTTCTTTTCTCTCCCCGCTCCAAATAGAATAAGTGCCTCGGATTGATTTAGCTTTTCATTATCGAAACGTGGAATCGGACTAGGTGCCATTACGTAGCGACCATTCACATAGACAGGGTGATCTGCTCCGGTGGACGTTGTACCATGCTTCATGATTTGCTCAAATAGCATAAGCCAGGCACCACTATATTCTTCTTCTGAATGGAGTAGTTTCGTTATCGTATTTTTTGCTTCATATGCCCGAAGTGGTTCCGGTTCAGGCACTTGTAGCACAAGGATTTGATCACTCGTTAGCGGAATTTCAGGAATTCGATGTCTTGATTGAATTAATGTTGCCTCCCTTGTTTGCTCGGTTATCACTACACCTGTCGTTTCATGGACAAGCTTCTTAATATTAACCGCATTCACCGATTCATCTGCACCTTGGTCAATGACTTTTAATACATCCATCTTCCCGATAACGGATAATGTAATCTGGAGACCACCCGTACCCCAGCCGCGAGCTATCGGCATCTCCCTTGATGCAAACGGTACTTGATATCCAGGTATCGCTACAGCTTTCAGAATGCTACGGCGAATTTCTTTTTTAGATCCTTCATCCAAAAAAGCAAAATGAGGGCTAGTCTTCATGTTTTTGTCCTCCTTGTTTCACGGTTCTCACACTATCAAGTTTGGATTGGAATGTGACATAATGCGGTAGTTTCAAATGAGATATAAAACCAGTCGACTCTACGGAATCAATATGTAATAAAACAAATTCCTCGTCATGGGTTGGAAAATCAGCTTCCGGATGTTCCAAGCATTGATCGAGAATGCTCATAGCTATTGCTTTCGTTTCATTCTGACCAAAACAAATCCCATAGCCAATCTCAAATTCTAGTTCTTCCCTTTGCTGCATATTCTTCTTAACAGGAACAAAGGACTCCACTTCTGTTAGTTTCACTTCACCAATGTAATAATTTTCCTCCTCGTTTCTTGTTTCTGTAGCTGGTGCAATATAGATCGGTGCCATCCCAACGCGAACCTCTCCGACTGTTGGATGGACCTGTCCATAGCCCCGTAACGATGCATAGCCCAATGACGTAACGGTACCTGTTTGACCGCGGGTTAACGTTTGTAATCGTTGACTTCGAGTGGCAGGAAATTGTAGACTTTTTTTCGTAATATCGTCAGGTGGTTCATTATTTTCCACATAACTCGTAAACAATCCCTCTTTACGTAAATACTCCACTACTTTAGGAAAATAGATTAACTCATTATGAGGATGTTCCTTGGATAGCTCCGCTTCATAAGCCGCTAACCATTGCTTCATTTCTTCTTTTGTCTCATTTAATAACGTATAATCTAGCAAACGGTGGCTATAATCATTTGTGGCCCCTAATATCTGGCCCCCCGGAATATCCTTAAAGCTAGCAGAAATCCTGCGTTCGACAAACATACTCTCTGATTCTACTGTTTCACTATAGTATAGTCTTGGTAATGTAGAGCGGTGGGCTCGAAGTAGAAATACAGCCTCCTCCATACTCCCTTCAGCTTGTTTAATGGCTAGTGCTGCTAACGTTGGTTCATATAGACTAGCTTCCGACATCACCTGATCAATTAATGACCGCATTGTAGTTAGGATGGTATGTATCTCTAATACCTCTTGTCCCTTTAATCGCTCATACCGTAATCGTTTCAACGATGCTTCAATTGCATCAGTTCCACCTTTTACTGCTACATAGCCCATTCCTAAGCACCTCCTAGCGGTTCGATAGTAGTTGTACGTGGTATACAAACAACCTGTAAGCTTGCATCCGTGACAATCATATCTATACCTAACGGATACTCTTTCACTAGCTCATTTCGTTTAGCGAGGATTCCGTTCGATAGATTTACCTGAATAGTAGTTTGCTGGTTAATACCTGGTCCGCTTAAACGCAAACTCCTTCCTGTTTTAATCGATTCACACTCCAGTATCCATGTTGCCGAATATTGTGGATCGATTAGATTACCTATCTTACATTTTTCCATTGCCTGTACAATGGTACTGTCATCTGTACCTTGTAAAACAATCACAAAATCAGCTTCTTCCATCGGTACGATTTTGGCAGATGTGTAATCCATAATTTGTTTTTGAAGCTCATTCTGCTGGTCATTAGTCAAGATATGAAAGCCGATTTCTGCATCAAATAGAGTTAGCATTGTTAACATAGTTGCTTGGTGACATGTCCTACTAGAGAGGTTAATAGAAGTCTCGTTTAATTTCGAAATTTCACCAGGTCGCGACATACTATGAAGTAAATTACGGAATACAGCTTGTGTGTCATGTACAATATTCATCATCATTACAAAACTCCTTTATATAGATGAGGCTGACTATACTTGCATCGTATCAAACTGGACTTTAGTCGCTAGTAGTTCAGCTTGTTTTTTAATTTTTGATTCTAAGAGCGCTTTTTCCTCTTTTAATAAGGGCTCTTCCCATTCTATGGTCTCTTTCAGATTCGCTTTATAAGCTGCATCGATGATGGCTAAGTGTTTTGCCAGCTCCTCTTTCATCCCAGTTACAATCCCGATCCCAATATGACCTTTTATTTCCATTTTCGCTTCGGTTATGACTACCTCGCCAAGATAGAATAGCGAACTTTTAGCGGTTTCTCTCATTTTTATCATCGTCAGTCCATATCTAGGAGAAATTACTTCCCGATATGGATATTGCAGCATAATTGTTTCTGCTAATTCTTTTGCTAATTCTGGTCTCCCTTGAATTAGTATTTCGGTTCTTCTTCGTCGATTCATTTAGCCCTCTCCTTTCTTCTACGTCCATGGTAACTTGTTGCCAAGTTACCATGTGTTAAGAAATGTTGAAGTATTTGTAAATTCAATTAACAAAAGAAATATAAAAAACTAGCACATCTGCTAGAAAATAAGCGAATGTGCTAGTTTTTATCATGCGATGGGGAGATTTTTTAAATTCCCTATCTACGAATGTAAAATCACATACTTAATGATATATGTTGTTCATGGGTCGGTTGTGATATCATATTTAAATTGATCACTACGATATAGTATTTTCGTATATTCTAAAATGCTATCGGAGTCTTGGTCTACACAATCCGTCTCTAGAATAATCAGTGGAACCATACTATTACAAGATAATAAATGTTGTTCCTTTAGAGTGGGAAACGTAATACTAAGATAGGTTTTTCTACTAGAAAATCGTTCCGTCCCTTGTTGACGATAGTAGTCAAACATAGAATGAATCGTTGGACCATCTTGTTTGATCGTTGGAAAACGATGCTCACTTACATAGGAATAATGGATAGCCATTGGGACGCCGTTTATGATACGTAACCTTCCAATTTGATAAACTGTATCCGTTTCTTTGGCTTGTAAAATATCATATATTTTCGATTCGAAAAGAATTTTTTTACATGATATCGTAACGGTCTTTAAATCATGACCCATCGCTTTCATTTTTTCAGTAAAACTCGTTTTTCCTGTAAGCGAAAGTTGGATAGGTATGGATTTGTCTTTTAAATACCTCCCTTTCCCTTGTACAGAATAAATATAAGAGCGCTCTTCTAATTTAATCAAGGCATTTCTAACCGTTATTCTAGGTACATCATATTTTTCAGCAAGCTCATTCTCAGAAGGTAACTTAGACCCCGGTAGGAGCTTCTTTTCTATAATTTGTTGGATTAAGTCATCGATAATTACAGCTTCTTTATGGATACCCATCGCAACCGATTCCCCTCTTTCCATTATGTGTAACGCATTTGTGCTTTTAGCTTATAACATATTATAAGCGTATTGCATTAACTAATGGTAATAACAAATTTAATTTTGTTAAGATTTTCAAAAAAAATTTACATTAGCTCAAGAATAGTCCTACATACTTTCGCTACACTAAGTAGTAAGAAGTCCCAAACATAGGAGGTTCTATCGTGGCTAATCTAAGATTATTAGATTTCAGCTTTCAAAATTTAACACATAAACATATGACCTTTCAGGAAGTTTTCCAGCATATCGTTCGATTTATGAAAAAAGATCCAACCGGTAGATATCGTTTAATATTTGGTACCGATTCCCAAATACACCCAACCTACACTCGATTTATAACTGGAATTGTTATTCATTGTGAATCAAAGGGTGCATGGGCATGTATTCGAAAAGTTGTCGTACCAAGAAAAATGACCAATCTACATGAACGAATTTCCTATGAAACAACCTTGACAGAGGAAGTCGTATCCATGTTCACGGAAGATAAAAAAGATCAATTGATTAATATTGTCTTACCCAATATATATAAAGGATCTTCCTTTACGATTGAAGGGCATATTGACATAGGCGCCAATAGTCAAAATAAAACAAGAATGTTTGTAAATGAAATGGTTGGACGGATGGAATCTTTAGGGATAGAACCAAAGATTAAGCCTGAATCCTTTGTAGCGAGTTCCTATGCTAATCGATTTACTAAATAGCACGTCTCTCGCCTAGATGTATTTACTTCCTTCGCGTATGCTTAATTTTGCTAAATCATTTTCCTGGATAAACATTCTTACAGATATAGGGTTGGTTTTGGAATATTCTCGTAAAGCCCAGCCAATTGCCTTCTGTATAAAAAACTCTGTACTTGAAGCATTCATTTTTATGTACGTATATAGCAATTCTTCATTTGTCCTATCCTTATACTTCAGCTGAAATAAGATAGCAGTTCTTCTAAGCCACATATTTTCATGATGAGCCCATTCTGTTATTCTTTCTGGGATCACCTCTGGAGATTCCAGTGCTATTTTGCCAATTGGCTTTTGTGCCAACATATCTACTGTATCCCACCAGGATTTTGTTGTAAGCAGCTTCTCCAATAATTCAAGATGCTCTTTTCCCAGCTTAGGAAGCATCGTTTCGATATAATCCAATGCAATATTCTGATACTCTCTTTCCTTCTGTTCCCATAAAGCTTGTACAAATTTTACATTAAACGGTTCTTTCGTTATACCGGTTTGTTTAAAAAATCGATTGGATATATTTCTTCTTTCCGGGGTTTTAATACCGAGGAAAGGAAAACGATTCTTCATGTACTTTTCCATTTGATAAGCGTTCTCATGATTACGATTTCGTTCAAGTTCAGTGATTAACCGCTCTAGCAATCTTAATCTCCCCCTCATTAAAATAGTAAGGTCTAATAAGACGTAAGCCTACATTAGACCTTACCCAAACTAAGATCCGGTAAACAGTTGTACCCAAGCACCTTGGTAATACCCCACACCAATGGAATCAAAATTCGGATTTAAGATGTTATCTCGGTGTCCTGGCGAATTCATCCATGCATTCATTACTGCTTGTGGGGAATCTTGGCCTTTCGCAATATTTTCACCTGCAGTTCGATACAAAACACCAAATGTTTTCAACATATCAAATGGCGAGCCATAATTTGGGCTTGTGTGGGAGATATAGTTGGAATTAATCATATCTTCAGCTTTTTTCTCTGACACAGCTTTAATATCTGCACGGTGTTTCAACGGAGATAATCCAGCTTTAGCTCTTTCCTGATTTACTAGTTGGACCACCTGCTCCTCAAAAGTAGCAGGACTTGGTGCAGTAGCCCTTAGTCGAATGACAGATCCAATTTGCATGTTGGTTGGTACGACATCTGGATTTAACCGCATTAGTTCTCTATAATCCAACCCATACCTTTTGGCTATAAACCAAAAGGTATCTCCCTTAGAGACTTTCTAAAAATCAAATGGAGCCTCTTTAAACATTTTAACCTCAGCACTGACTCCTATAGGAAATGTAATCAAAATCGCAAGAATCAAGGGAATGGTTCGCTTTAACATAATAAAGTCACCTCAAGTACGTAATTTAGCAATCCCCTGCTTCTATTTTCCTCTACACCTGCTTCTTAATGCCTGGTTATTCTTGGTACATTCTATCTTAGAAAAACATGGTTAAACCAATCAGGATTATCATTATATCCGCACAAATATGAATCATCCATGAAGCCCAAATCGTTTGATTTCGTTCATTCACCTTATGAAATATAAATCCAATCGTCCATAGTCCTATAAAACAAAGTGCTATAATCAGCGGACTAAACCATAGCATAATCATCGGAATATGATAACTAGCAAAAAGTAACGGACTATAGATGTAGCCAACTTTTTTCGGTAAATTAAAAAAGATAAATCCTCTAAAAAAATATTCCTCTAAAAATGAATTTGCGAAAGTAATATAAATACCAACTATAATATAAGTCGTTGTTGTAATTCCTAATCTCTCTGTTAAATCATTTTTAATGGTATGAAGATCAATAAGTGGTGAAAATAAAAGATAAGCAAGTAATACAATTCCAGCAGAGGAAAAGCCAAGAATTACAATTCGCTTCCATTCTCTGACTGATATCTTTTCCATGCGCACTGGATTTTTAAACTGATAATTCTTAAACAGCCAAGCAAAAGACCCTACTGTTAGAAAAAATAACAGTATTTTTAATCCCGATTTAATTAGATAATTCATCTCGAATCCATGCTCAATGAATGCAAGCAGGATACATGTAAATAAAGTACTGCCAATTAAGTAGTAATGTTTTTTCTCCATAAGTTCCCCTAATTTTATAAATTTTGCACGTTTCTTCTCGATTATGACATATTAAGGAAGAAATGGTCAAAGTAAAAAAAACAGGATAATTATGTTAAAAAATAATGAATTAAAAAAGATTTTCGGGGTAACATACATTTTGTAAGGTGAAATAACAATGATTATTTCACAAAAACATGATAGGAGGGTCAGAAAAAATGGCGAAAAACAATAAGAATCGCAATAACAACAACAATAACAACAATGATAATGTTGAATTTGCGAATGAGTTTCTAAATGATAATTTAGATAACAACAACAATAACAATCGCAATAACAACAACCGCAACAATAACAACAACAATAATAACAATAACAACAATCGTTAGTAGTCTTCAAGGCAAAAACCTGTATTTTTCAATACAGGTTTTGGTTTCGACTTTATGATAAGAGCTTTATTACACTTTTTACTTGAAGCTCTTCTAATCTTTTCACAACGTTCTCCCGATTATAATTCCAGGTAGCTTGTTCTAAAGGAACCGTAACTGGTACGTCACAACGAATTTCAGCCAGACTTCTGGATAAATGAAGCATATCTAAATTAGATCGTATCTTGGTTTGTACTCCCTTTGGAAGCTGGTCAATATTCTCGAGCAATTGATCAATAGACTCATTTTCTTGAAGAAGCTTTAAGGCAGTCTTTTCACCAATACCTTTTACTCCAGGATAATTATCAGATGTGTCCCCCATCAATCCTTTTAAATCAATAATTTGACGTGGTGCAAGACCCTTCTTCTCCAAGAAATTCTCCTCATTAAATACTTCATAATTTCCTTGCCCTTTTCTCATAATCGCAACACTTATGCCAGGCTCTACTAATTGTAAAATATCTTGATCACCAGTTAGAATCAATACTTGATGTTCGTTAGAAAACTGCTTCGCAAGTGTGCCGATACAATCATCTGCCTCAAAATTTTCAATCCCAATATTTGGCATATCAAATGCAGCAACAACTTCCTTCACTAAATCAAATTGTGGAATAAGCTCTTCTGGTGGTTCAGAGCGATTCCCTTTATAATCCTCATACATCGAAGTTCGGAAGGTCTTACTACCCATATCCCAACAGCAAATAACATGTGTCGGTTGAAACGTATTGACGGCATCTAATAAATATCTAACAAATTGATAGACACCATTGGTAGGAACCCCGTTTTCATTTTTCATAAAGTTTCCTCGAATAGATGTTGCAAAAAAACCTCTAAATAGCAAGGCCATTCCATCTACTAATAATATATTTTGCTGCATGGTTTACACGTCCTTTAATTTATACTTTCTAGTAGTACAGCTAAATGCTCTTCTTTACTGGTTAAAAGATTGATATCAATCACATCATCTAGAATTGCCATGCTACTTTGAACATATTGGTTAATTTCACTATTAAATTCTTCTGTTATCGTAGTAACAATCGTCTGCCATTGCTTCCCATATGCCTCTTTCATGATTTCTTCTGTTTGCATTAAATAGCTTTGAATTTCTGGTTGCAAAATCTCATAGATGGATTCCTTCATTTTTTCTTTTTCATTCTTTTCAAAGAAAGACTTTGTACTTTTGAACAGAGCATAGGATTTTTGAAATGCACTTAAGTTCATGTCTTGAAGCGGCTGAGTGAATTCTGGCGTATCTAAATTAACTGTATCGAAAGCTGGTAAGCCAAAATTCTCATCTAGCTTTGTTAGCGTATGCTTGAAATTGTCAATCAAATCTATTTGCTGTTCCTTCATAAAAGCCTCCATACGAAGTGAAACAGCTCTTGCTTCCTGTAATGTTTCATATCCGGCGTAGTCTAGCAAATCAATCGTGTTTTTTTGTAATTGATGTACGGCCTTACGACCAGATTCTGTCACTGTAGTAGGGTTAAACTTATCCTTAAACATATCATGAAAACGAATTCCAATTCGTTCCATAACATAATGCAGTTGTTTGGCTATTTTTTGATTGATTCTTTCCTGATAGACCATTCCATCAACAGTAAGAACTTCCTTAGAGAGCATTTCCTGTTTATCGAGTAGTTCCTGTTTATATTTTTCCTTTTCTTGTTTGTTTAAATTTGCCTTTTGTTTGAAATGGTGTAGTAGCTGTCTTGTTCTATGCAACTCATGTATGCTAGATTTGATTGCTAAATGAGATAATTCATTCTCAAGGAAATGATAGAAATCCTCTTCGAACATACGGAGTTGCCTATTTATTGGAGCTTTAACTAATTTTTCTTCCAGTGATTTTTTACTAGAGACTGGATATAGTCTTGGATTACGAATACCTAATTTCGTTAACTGCTCCTTCACATAATTGGTGACAAGCTGTAATTCTGTTTGATCAGATGCTAAGTCTGCTGCATTGATGATGAAGAACATTTTGTCTAATTGGAATGACTCTTTAACACGCCCAAGCTGCATGACAAAATCTTTGTCTGCCTTCGTAATAGCATGGTTATAATACGTGACATAGAGAATCGCATCCGCTGTTTTAATATAATCAAAAGCTACATTCGTATGTCTAGCATTCACCGAGTCAGCACCAGGTGTATCTACTAATGTAATACCTTTTTGGGTTATCGAACAATCATAATATAAATCAATTGTCTCTACAAAACATGCTTTCGATTCATCTGTTGCATACGCTGCAAATTCATCTAACTGAATGGTTATAGTCTTGCCAATTATATCTTTATGTGCGTCATATCCTTTAATAAATGCTTGTAAATAGCTCTGATACATCTGACTTAAGTCTTCATGATATTGAATCTGATGTTGTTTAATCCATCCCACATAAGTGCTTATATCCGCTGTTGTTGGCGGTGAAAAATGCTTTAGAATATTTGCTAAATCCATAGAAAGGGTATGTTCACTCTTTAATTGAATAACTACCGATCCATGCTGATATTCGTCTGTAACCGGGGTAATCCGATTAATGACCGCAGTAGTAGGATTTGGTGATGAAGGTAATACGCCTTCTCCAATCAATGCATTAGCAAACGAAGATTTACCGGCACTAAACGCGCCAAATAATGCAATCGTCATGTCACGATTTTCCAATCGCTCTTTTCTTATCTTTAATTCTCTTGTAATGGACTCAAATCCGGGTAATTCTTCTACTAATTGAGCGGTTTTATCAATTGCTTGAATCACCTTTTGTACATGTGGAACGTCATCTTCATCTGTTATAACAGAAGGTCTTACTTCCTCTCGTTGCGGTTCTGTATGAGAAGCAAGCGCTGATACAGTTTCTCCTTTTAAAAATACGGTGCTTTCTAATTGTTTATTTAACATAGATTCCGTTTCATTGGAATACTCAGGAGAATGCAACTGATTTTCAATTCGAGTTAATTGTTTATGATATGCTTCCTTCCATGACGCAAGCTCTTCATGAACTTTCATTAGCTCTTTGTGTTCTCGTAATTGTTCTTCATATTGGGCAATGGTCTGATGCCCGTCATTTTCCATCACCGCAATAATTCTACGTAGAAGCTTACGACTAGCATTGCGGTATTTTGTTTTTATTGAATGGCCAAGATCATTGGCGTAATTCAGTACATAATCGCCATTGACGGTTGCCCCTTTCTTTACATGGGCATATAAGTCATCGGGACTGATGTTTACTGTTAATTGTTGTAGATCTGTATTTAGATCTTGGTTTACAACTGCATATGTTTTTAGTAGTGCTGTGAATTTTTCACGTAATTTCCATTCAATACTAGCCTTCATGCTTTCTGTTACAGCAGTAAGAAACTCCGTTAACCTTCTCTCTCTTTCTTCCTCTGTCTTTTTCTTGGCACCAAGAAAACCAACCTTAAAGTCCTTTTGTTGGGATTCTAGAAAATGTAATGCTTTGTCACGTACGGTTGCAGGCATGAGGTAAGCATTTTTTAATGTTTGATCCAAAGCTTCGATAAAATCCTTTTCTAAATTTATCGGCTTTTGTTTAATCGTTTCAATTGAGCTTTGTAGATTCTCAACTTGATAGATAAAATCCTTATCTGTCCCGCCCTTACTAGAAAGCTCGGCAACAGACTCCTCTAATTTCTCTTTTAAAAACTGCTTATGTGCTTCAATAATAGTTCGTACGGAAGAATCAATGCGTTGAACGCTTTCCTCTAAAAATAATTCGTTTACTTTTGCTTTAATTTGATCAAATTGATTTATTGCCATCTCTTTCTTGAACAGGGAAGAGAAATATACTTCTTGTGGAGATAAGCCCCATTGGTCAAACGTTTGTTTGACACTATTCTCAAAGGATGCAAAAGTTAGTTCTTGTTCATTATGCTTATCAATCTGATTGATAATAATATAGAAAGGAATATTCATAGCTTGAATAGTCTTCAAGAACATTAAATTCACTTCAGATTGTACGTGATTATAATCCATCACATAAAACAACACGTCAACGAGATGCAAAGAGGATTCCGTAATAATTCGGTCAGTATCATCTGCCGCATCAATTCCTGGCGTATCAATAATGGAACAATTTTCTGGGATGATTGGCTGACTAGAACTAATCTCTATTCTTTCGATGGAATCTTTATCTTTACAATACTCCTTAATCATATCTAAGTCATACGGCTCTTCGTATTCAATCGGTGCTTCTTGATGGAAGAAAACACGTGCTACCCCACTTCCAGAAGAAAGCTTCACTATATTAGCACTAGTCGGAATGGGACTTTTTGGTAATAATTCAGTTCCAATAAGCGCATTAATCATAGAGGATTTACCGGCGGAAAAATGACCAGCAAAACTAATGATAAATTCATTCTTTTGTTTTTTCTTGTAAAGATCGACTATTTTATCGGCATTAACCTGATCACCATGTTCCCTCATCACATGATAGATGCCTAGTAAATTATCATAATTCAATACAGATGTATGTTGTTGAGTAGCCTTCACGAAACTAAACCCCTTTATTTCTTCTTGTATCCTTATTATAGCTTAATCTCGTATCGGATTACTACACCTTTGGAGACCTTTTATCATAACACATATTTATTGTTATGTAGATAGTGACAATGAATCTATATGATTAGGAGAAACAATTAAACGTTATAAAGCAGAACAGAAAACGGGACAAAAGAATTGATCGTAAAGGAAAAACCGAGTGATACACAAAGATCCCGCTCCGGAAATATACTTGAGGTTGCTTCTAGCACAGGGGCGACATCTGCTCGAAAAACCATCGCAGTGTCTTCTTTACACTTTATCACAGTATAAGTCCGACATCTGCTCGAGAGAATCTCGCAGTGTCTTCTTTACCGCCAGGCGGCTGGTGGGCCTCCTCGTGCTACTTCTTTAGGGGTCTCAACCTTGACCTATCCTCCCCCGCTTTCGTCTACGTATATTTCTGGAGCTAGTATCGTGTATCATTCGGTTTTACATTTAGTTCTTTTCGTTATATCTAAGCCTCCACTTACCCCTGAATAAGCTCATTGGTAATATGTCGAAGTAAGTCCCCTCTACTGACTACTCCAACGACTTTCTTTGAGGAATCAATGACTGGGATTTTTTTGAATCGATAATGTGAAAACATACGAAGTGCATCATCTATGTCATGGTTTGGTCTTAGTGTTTTGATATCCCTCGTCTTCATCAAACTGGATACTGGCTTTGTTAACGCGTATTGTAGTTTATCGGTTAGTTTTTCCTGCTCATTTACCATAACAACTGCAAACATATCAAAAATCGTTCTGCTATTCGGCTTCAAATAGCGAATGACATCGCCATCGCTTATAACACCAACTAGAACATTATCCTCATTTACAACCGGTACCCCACCAATTTTATGCGAAACGAATAGTTTTAATAGGGCCTTCAAAGTAGTATCTTCTTTTACACTGATAACGTCCGATATCATGAACTCTTTTATTAACATTTTGTCACCATCTTACGTTAGAATTTAGAATATAGTTCATGCACGATTAGTCCATCTATCCAATATTATTACCTTAAATAACAAGATTAACACGAAATGGGAAACTATTATCAGTTTACATAATAATAATATTGTTAATTAAGGTGATATAGCATTGCCTATTATAGGATATGTCAATACAGTCATTTTGTTAGGCAAACACCTAAAAAAAATGACCCAAATAAGCCTAAGCTTATCTGAGTCATCTAACCTATTTATACTGGGTAAACACCGTGTTTTCTTTCTGTAAAAACTACATTTTTTGCTTCGTATATACGGAAGCGTTTCATTAATTCTTCTCTTAAATTATTCGGCTCAATAATCGCATCAATTACCATTTCACTGGCTAGTCGATAAATATCAATATCATCTCGATATTCATCTTGTTTCTGTTTAATGAATGCAGCTCTTTCTTCTTCTGGTAACGCTGCTATTTTATTGGCATATACGGCATTTACAGCAGCCTCTGGACCCATAACTGCAATTTGAGCAGTCGGCAGCGCAATACAGCAATCCGGTTCAAATGCAGGGCCAGCCATCGCATATAAACCTGCACCATAGGCTTTACGCACAATTACCGAAATTTTAGGTACAGTCGCTTCACTCATTGCCGCTAGCATTTTTGCCCCGTGACGGATAATCCCTGCACGTTCCACTTTCGTACCAATCATAAAACCTGGGACATCCATCAGGAATAACAACGGAATATTAAATGCATCACAAAGCTGGATGAACTTGGCTGCTTTATCAGCAGAATCAGGGAACAGTACTCCCCCCTTCATTTTGGGTTGATTCGCAATAATTCCTACCGATTTTCCATTGATTCTGGATAGCCCTGTAATTAATTCTGGTGCAAATTTCTTTTTAATTTCACAGAAGCTATCTTCATCAATAATTCGATTAATAAGATCATGCATGTTAAATGGTGCATTTTGATTCTCGGGAATAATCTCTTCAATTGTTTTTTCAAATTGTTTGGTAGCAATCGGTTCATATGCTTCTGGTTTATATCTAAAATTCTTAGGGAAGTATGTCAAATACTTTCGTACATACGTTATAGCATCTGGTTCTGTTTTTACTAGGACATCACCAACTCCAGATACGGAACAATGCATCTTTGCTCCGCCCATTTCTTCTAAAGTTACCTTCTCACCAATAACCTTTTCTGCCATTCTTGGTGAGCCTAGATACATAGAAGCATTACCGTCCACCATGACAACGATGTCACAGAATGCAGGGATATAGGCGCCTCCTGCTGCAGATGGACCGAATAATAAACAAACTTGTGGAACACGACCAGATAACTTTATCTGGTTATGAAATATTCTACCAGCCCCTCTTCGACCAGGAAACATTTCGATTTGATCCGTTATTCTTGCACCCGCAGAATCCACCAAATAAATAATTGGTAATTCTAGTGTTAATGCTGTCTCTTGAATGCGTAGTATTTTCTCTACGGTGCGCTTACCCCAGGAACCGGCTTTCACAGTTGAATCATTTGCCATAACGCACACATCTTGCCCATTAATCTTCCCTATTCCGGTGACAACACCGTCTGATGGTAAACTATCATCTATACAATTAGCAAAAAATGCATCTTCTATATCTATTCCCTCATCTAATAGTAATTCCAAGCGATTACGAACAAATAATTTTCCTTTTTCTTCGTTTTGCTTGTGGTATTTTTCATTTCCACCTTTTTCAATCTGTTGAACTCTGTTACGTAGCTCTTCCAAATATGACATGTTCAGGCCTCCCATTGGTTAGTTTCCTTGGTATAATGGAGATCGTTTTTCTCGGAAAGCTTCCAAACCTTCCAGTCTATCGTTAGTTGGAATCGTTTCTTTATAGCATAGGTGTTCTATCTCTAATGCTGTAGCAAGATTCACCTGACTTCCTTGATTGATAGCTATTTTTGCTTGTCGCAATGCTATTGGCCCATTTTTAGCAATATCTAGTGCCATTTGTATTGCTGCATCATGAAGTTCCTCATTCGAAACTACCTGTTCTACCAGACCAATGGAAAATGCCTCTTGGGCAGTGATTGGTTTCGCTGTATAAATTAATTGCTTTGCCCGACCAATGCCTATTAATCTAGGAAGTCGCTGTGTACCACCTGCTCCTGGTATGATGGCTAGGGATGTTTCTGTTAATCCTAACTTCACATAATCCGCTGCAATCCGAATATCACAGCAAAGGGCAAGCTCTAACCCACCACCAAATGCGATACCGTTTAACGCAGCGATTACGGGAACCTTCATGGCTTCTACTTCTGAAACCGTCTTCCCAATATATCGAACCGCCGCAATTACTTGATCATCCGTCATGCCCCGACGCTCCTTCAAATCCGCTCCTGCACAAAAGGCTTTTACACCGGAACCAGTCAATACGGCACAGTAAATGTTAGGGTCATGATTTACCTTTTGTATAACTTGATTTAATTCATCTAGTAAAGCTTTAGACATAGCATTTGCTGCCTGGGGCCGATTTAATGTGATGACCGCCACGTGACTGTTTACGATTTCTAATTCTACTAGTGTCATAGAATCCTCCCAAATACTATTCTTTTAGTCTATTTTGATAATAGCTAACGTATCCCCTTCATTAACAAAATCGCCTTCCGCTACCTTAATTTCCGTGATGGTACCAGCCTCTTCAGCAGCTATAGGGATTTCCATTTTCATCGATTCTAAAATGACAATATCCTGATCCTCTTCTACTGTATCGCCCACAGATACTAAAACCTTCCATACATTACCTGCCATCATTGCTTTTATTTCTTCCATGTTTCTTCCTCCTTGTATAATGAACTAGTTTCGTTTAACTGGACTGAAATACGTTTCTATAAATTTTGTTGTCGTCTTACCAGATTGAAAGGCATCATGTCGTGCAATATCTAATAGTATTGGGACATTCGTCTTAATGCCTTCTATCGTTGTTTTTGCTAATGTATCAATCAATAATTCTATTGCTTCCTTTCGATTTGCCCCTTTGACAATCAACTTACTAATCATAGGGTCATAAAAAGGGGTGACCTGATAATTACTTGTCGCAGCACTCTCTATACGAATATTTTCCCCCATCGGGATATCAAAGGTTGAAATATAACCAGGTGATGGGAAAAATGTCTTTGGGTCCTCGGCATAAATTCTTGCTTCAATTGCATGCCCATTTATTTCTAAATCGTCTTGTGAGATGGAGAGCTTTTGACCGTTAGCAATATGAATCTGTTGCTCTACGATATCGATTCCAGTGATTTCTTCAGTGACCGGGTGCTCCACTTGAATTCTCGTGTTCATCTCTAGAAAATAAAAATGTTCCTTCTCATCCACTAAAAATTCAATGGTACCTGCATTGGTATATCCAATGGCTTTAGCAGCCTCAATCGCAGCATTTCCCATTTTCCTTCTTGTAGTTTCGGAAAGAAAAGGAGATGGGGCCTCTTCTATTACCTTTTGATTACGGCGTTGTATCGAACATTCTCGCTCAAATAGATGAATAACATTGTCAAACTTATCAGCAAGTACTTGTATTTCAATATGTCTAGCATCATCAATCTTCTTTTCCAGGAACATGGCCCCATCGCCAAAGAAGCTTTTTGCACGTTTAGCATTATTATCAAATGCTTTACGTAGCTCCTCATCACTGTTTACAACTTGCATCCCAATGCCCCCGCCACCTGCTGATGCCTTTAACATAATGGGATAACCAATTTGCTTTGCCAATTCTACTGCTTCCTCAGGAGATTCTATTGCTTCCTCTGTTCCAGGGACGATAGGAACATTAGCCTGCTTCATTACCTTCCTTGCTTCAATCTTACTGCCCATCATATCCATGACCTTGCTTGAAGGACCGATAAATGTAATCCCGGCTTCCTCACATTTCTCTGCGAATCTACCATTTTCACTTAAAAAACCATAGCCTGGATGGATGGCATCTGCCCCAGATTGCGTTGCGATAGAAAGGATTTTATCCACATGTAAATAACTTTCATTGACTCGTGATGGGCCAATTAAATAGCTCTCATCTGCCATCTTTACAAACGGCGCATGTTCATCTGCCTCCGAATAAACTGCAACGGTCTCAATCCCCATCTTTTTACAGGTGCGAATAACTCTAGCCGCAATTTCACCACGATTAGCAATTAATACTTTAGAAATCATCTTTTCACTCCTATCCACATCGTATTTCTCCTTAGCTAGCATCCTAGTTGTCTAGCAATAACAAGTCTTTGAACCTCCGATGTACCTTCGCCAATTTCTAGCAGCTTAGCATCACGCAAGTATCGTTCTACCTCATATTCACGCATGTAACCATATCCGCCGTGGATTTGAATTGCTTGGTTCGCAGCACGGAAGGCGGTTTCTGTTGCGAATAACTTTGCATAGGCAGATTCTTTCGTAAATGGTTGATTATTATCTTTTAACCATGCGGCTTTGTAGACCATGTTTCTAGCCAGTTCTACTTCCATTGCGATATCGGCAAGTTTAAATTGGATAGCTTGAAAGTTCGAGATAGATTTTCCAAATTGTTTACGTTCTTTTGCATATTGTAATGCTTTTTCGAGTGAGGCTTGTGCTATTCCCAACCCTAATGCGGCAATGGAAATTCTTCCACCATCTAGCGTATATAAAAATTGGCTAAACCCTTTTTGTGGATCACCTAATAGGTTGGCTCTTGGAACTCGAACATTATCTAACACAATTTCTGCCGTATCTGATCCACGAACGCCCATCTTATCGTAATTACTAGTTATTTTTACCCCTTCTGTATCGGTAGGGACGATAATAGCGGAGATAATATTTTTACCTTTTTCGTTTTTTCCTGTAACTGCTGTTACAATTAAAGTCTTGGCATAACTTGCATTCGTAATGAAGCACTTTTCACCATTAATTATAAAATCATCACCATCAACTACTGCAGTTGTCTTCGTTCCACCAGCATCTGAACCAGCATTGGGTTCCGTTAATCCAAATGATCCTAAAGCCTTTCCTTCTGCTAATGGCTTTAAATACTCCTGTTTCTGTTCCTCCGTACCAAAGTAATAGATTGGACTAGCACCTAAAGAGACTGCTGCAGCATAACTTAAACCAGTACTTCCACAGACACGACCAATTTCTTCTACAGCAATTGCGTAGGATAAGGTATCCCCACCAGAACCACCGTACTCTTCTGGAAACGGAATTCCAAGTAAACCAAGCTCGCCCATCTGTTCAAAAATATCTACTGGGAATTTAGCTTCTGTATCAATTTCTATTGTTCTCGGTTTAATCACTTCCTCGGCAAAATCACGTACCATTTTCCGAATCATCGATTGTTCTTTTGTTAAAGTAAAATCCATAAGTTTCCCTCCTGTTATCGTATAAGACCGACTGGTTGGTCGGTATTCAACTGAAAAATATAGCTTTCTCTCAAGCTATGCTGGAAGTAGCCAAATTAGTTAACCGCTTACATTTTGTTGGTTTATAATCGATCGCATAATTAATTCCACATAGATATCGCCAATCTCGTCAATTGATTTTTCACCAGACTGCTTATACCATTTATAGGTCCAGTTAACCATGCCAAGAATGGCCATACCTGTAATTTCTTCTGATAAGTCTTTTCGAAATTCGCTAGCTTCTTTTCCTTCTCGAATCGTATCAATGATAATGTTCTTAAATTGATCCCGCTTCTTCTTGATCAATTCCTCATAATTCGCTTTTAAGTATACATTTTCTTGATAAAACACTGATATATGCGGCTTATACAAGTCAAAGACTTGAACAAAGCTTTTAATAATTTGTTGCAGTTTCTTCGTTGGAGAGTCGTAGGTGTTCTTGGCTATGTATGCTTTTTCGAGCACATAAGTGATAAAAGTATCGTGGATAACAAATAACAATTCATCCTTCGATGAAAAGTGATGATAGAATCCCCCTTTGGAGGTCCCAATACTATCAACAATTTCATTAACTGTCACACCATGAAAGCCCTTTTTCTCAAATAAATGTAACGCTGCATCGACAATTTTATCTCTTAAATTCGTTACAAGCCCTCCTCTCTCTTTTCCATATTAGCTTATCATAATTTTCGAAATATAGAAAGTTAAAAATAATCAACGTAATTCAATCGTTCCGTAGTGAAACAAGGATGTCTTTCTTTTAAACTGGGTAAAACCTAACTCTTGAAACCTTTTGCTTTTCCAATGATCTTTTAATACCACTCTCTCTTTTGCTACTCTTTTTGCTTCTTCTATAATCTCGGCTGTTATGTCTGATGTAATAGCTTGTTTTCTTATGGCATTGATGCCGTTCGATTCTTCAATTCCTTCTTGGAACATTGGATCAAAATATACAATATCAAACGAATTCGCTTCTGCATGTTGAAGGTAATATAAATGATCCTCATGGACTACGTGGATACGTTTCATTGCTTCGTCTATATCTAAATGACCAGTTATATGTGAAGCTAGGCCCTCTTTTACTAGTAAATAGAGTAGTTCGTTTCCTTCAATACCTGTGACCCTACCTGTAGGTCCAACTACGAGACTTGCCATAATACTGTCTGATGCTAGTCCAAGTGTACAGTCAAGAAAGGACATCCCTTTTTTTAATTTTGCTGTTTCGATTAGTGGCTCGGTTTCCCCTTTTAGAACCCGTTTTGCTCGGATCATTGCTAAATTCGGATGAAATAACATTCGTGTATCACTGTTTTTTGGTGCAATAACTAATTGCTCCTTTCCTACAATAAGCACGTCATCTTGATAGTTCATCTTCATTTTTTCAATCGATACACCTTGTCTTTCCTTAAATGGTATATGATAAGTTTGTGCTAGCTTCATTGCTTTTCGAATTAATGGGCTTGTTGCTTTTCCTGCAGTCGTGATAATCATAGCTTCTCCTTGTAAAGTTGTCTGTCTTCTTTATTTCCATCTTACCTTAATTCCGCTCTTAACTGAATACATTAGTAGAGCTTTCTTAAGGATTTACACTGATATACTCAAGATAAAAAGACAGACTGCGAATATACAGTCTGCCTCCATTTTATTAATCCATTGTCGGATCAAATGGTTTTTCGTAATTGGCTTCTCTCCATGCTTTCAGAACTTCACCTTGATTATCAGAATCAATGACAAAGGAGCCATTACTATATCGATCACTATTTGGTAACTCTAATGGGAAAATTTGATGTGTTTCCCCTTTTGATGTAGTAAAGGAAAGCGTATCTTGCTCATAGGTTGCAAAGAATCCTACAATTCGATGTGGTTTATTCTTAAGCTCTCTCAACATGAGTAGACCACGTTTAGCTCTACTTGATTTTTCGAATTCCCGAAGCTTCATTCGTTTGCATGCGCCTCGCTGTGTAATAACGACAAGTGATGGTTCTGATAAGTCATCAAAGACTTGCCCACCAACTACAGATTCTCCGTCTTTTAGCTGAATCGCTTTAACACCTGCTGCACGCTGGCCTACAACTGGAACTTCTGATTCATGATACCAAAGTCCATAGCCTTTGTCAGACGTAATAAATACGTCAGAGTAACCTTTCGTTCGGCACACACTTACCACTTCATCATCTTTTTTCAAATTAAGTGCAACTAACGCTTTTGAATAACGCTGTGCTTCATATATTTTTAATTCACTTCGCTTAATCATACCATTTTTCGTGAAGAATATGAGATATTCTTCCTCTTTAAATTCTCTAATAGGTAACGCATGGACAATATATTCATCTTTATCTATTGGAACAATATTCGAGACGTGCTGACCGATATCCTTCCAACGAATATCTGGTAGCTCATGTACTGGAATATAAAGATACTTTCCTTTGTTCGTGAATAATAGAAGCTTATCGGTTGTATTTGCTTCGATCAATCCTACTAAATGGTCGTCTTCCTTGATAGCGAAATCTTCTCCATTAGATGCGGCATAGGAACGAATGCTTGTACGCTTAATATAGCCTTCTTCTGTAACCGAAATAAGGACATCCTCACTTGCTACCGTCACTTCAATGTCGATCTTTAATTCTTCAATTTTCTCTTCGATGACTGTTCTACGACGATCGGAGAATTGCTTTTTCATTTGTTTCAAGTCCATCTTAATCGTTTCTAATAATTTCGCTTCACTTGATAAAATAGACTCGTATTCAGCAATTTTCTGTTTTAGTACCTCTGACTCTTCCTGTAGCTGTGTTACATCCGTATTGGTTAAACGGTAAAGCTGTAACATCACAATTGCTTCGGCTTGTTTTTCTGTAAAGCCATATAAATCCATGATTCTTTTCTTCGCATCCTGCTTATCTTTTGATGCACGAATCGTTGCAACTAGTTCATCTAAGATGGAAATTGCTTTGATTAAACCATCCACAATATGAGAACGATCCTTCGCATGCTTCAAATCGAATTTAGTTGATCTTGTAACAACTTCCTTCTGATGGGTAATATAAGCATCTAGCATATCGGTTAAAGATAATAGCTTCGGTGTTCTGTCTAAAATGGCTACCATATTAAAATGGTATGTAACCTGTAAATCGGTATTTTTATAGAGGAAATTCAAGACCCCTTCACTATTCACATCTTTTTTCAACTCAATCACAATACGTAGACCAGTACGGTCTGTTTCATCTCGAACTTCTGCAATTCCTTCTACTTTTCGATCATAACGTAGCTCATCTATTTTCTTAACTAGATTTGCTTTATTAACCTCGAATGGAATTTCATCAATTACAATTTGCTCGCGATTTCCACGAATCGGTTCAACAGATGCTTTTCCTCGGACAACTATTTTCCCTTTACCTGTTTCATACGCTTTCTTAATTTCATCGACACCTTGTATGATTCCGCCAGTTGGAAAATCCGGGCCTTTAATAATCTTCATTAACTCATCAATCGTAGCATTTGGCTTATCGATACGCTTGATAACTCCATCGATTACTTCTCCAAGGTTATGTGGTGGAATATCTGTTGCATAACCAGCTGAGATACCGGTTGAACCATTTACTAAAAGGTTAGGAAACTTTGCTGGTAATACAACAGGTTCATGATCGGTATCATCAAAGTTAGGCATAAGGTCTACAGTTTCCTTGTTCATATCACGAAGAAGTTCAGAAGCAATACTAGAAAGTCTTGCCTCTGTATAACGCATAGCAGCAGGTGGGTCACCATCCATACTACCGTTATTTCCATGCATTTCAATTAGTACATTCCGCATTTTCCAATCTTGACTTAAACGCACCATTGCATCATAAACCGAGGAATCACCATGTGGATGGTAATTCCCAATTACAGTCCCAACTGTCTTAGCGGACTTACGAAAATGTTTATCATGGGTATTTTTCTCACGAAACATGGCATACAGAATTCTTCGTTGAACAGGCTTTAACCCGTCTCTTGCATCTGGTATGGCACGGTCTTGAATAATATATTTACTATATCTACCAAAACGATCACCGATTACTTCTTCTAATGGAAGATCGAGAAATTTTTCTGACTGTGACAAGTCATTTCCCCCTTCTTGTTACATTTGGTCTTTATTATTCTTGGTGAATTTTATCATTTTCTAAAATATTTGGATCATCATCTAAACCGAATTCCACATTGGATTCAATCCATTTTCTTCTTGGTTCAACTTTATCACCCATTAATGTCGTCACACGACGCTCTGCTCGGGCAATATCCTCAATGGTTACACGGATTAATGTCCGTGTATCTGGATTCATAGTTGTTTCCCATAATTGGTCGGCATTCATTTCTCCAAGCCCTTTATAGCGTTGAATAATATAGCCATTTTTAAACTTATTGATTGCCTCTCGCATCTCATCATCGTCCCATGCGTAGATGATCTGCTCTTTCTTACCAGATCCTTTCGATACTTTATATAAAGGTGGTAAAGCAATATATATTTTACCTGCTTCAATTAATGGTCTCATATAGCGGTAAAAGAAAGTCAATAACAATACTTGAATATGGGCACCGTCCGTATCTGCATCTGTCATGATAATGATTTTATCGTAATTGGTATCTTCCAGATTAAATTCAGGCCCAATTCCAGCTCCAATAGTATGAATAATAGTTGAAATTTCCTCGTTTTTAAATACGTCCTGGAGCTTCGCCTTTTCTGTATTGATTACTTTACCTCGTAGTGGAAGAACCGCTTGGAACTTACGATCTCTTCCTTGCTTTGCTGAGCCACCCGCAGAATCACCCTCTACTAAGTATAATTCATTTTTATCCGGGTTCCTCGATTGAGCAGGAGTAAGTTTCCCACTTAAGATGGTTTCCTTACGGCGTTTTTTCTTACCAGATCTTGCATCATCACGGGCCTTCCTAGCCGCTTCCCGTGCTTCTTTTGCTTTTATAGCCTTTTTCACTAATAGTCCTGAAACATCTGGATTTTCCTCTAAAAAGAAATTCAGCTTTTCAGATACGACTGCATCAACTGCTGAGCGAGCTTCTGAAGTACCGAGCTTACCCTTCGTTTGGCCTTCGAATTGTAATTTTTCTTCGGGAATTCTAACTGATACGAGTGCCGTTAATCCTTCCCGAATATCCGTTCCTTCTAGATTCTTATCTTTTTCTTTTAAGGCACTGGTTCTTCTTGCATAGTCATTGAAACTTCTCGTAATAGCGGCCTTTGCTCCCGATTCATGGGTACCACCATCTTTTGTTCGAACATGATTAACGAAGGATAACATATTTTCTGAAAAACCGTCATTAAATTGAAAAGCAAACTCTACTTCAATTTCTTGTTGCTCTCCTTCAAAAAATACTACTTCATGTAGTGGATCCTTATCTTCATTTAAATATTTTACGAAAGACTTTAATCCATCGGGATATTCATATACGTCATTTTCTTCTGTCCGTTCATCCGATACCTCAATACGTAAGCCCTTTAATAAAAATGCAGCTTCACGTAATCGTTCAGAAATGGTGTCATAGCTGAAAACGGTAGTAGAGAAAATGGATGCATCTGGCTTAAAGTGTATAGTGGAACCAGTTTTTTTTGTCTTTCCAATCTTCTTGCTAGTTCCAACGGGAGTTCCACCATTTTCAAAGCGCTGAAAATAGACTTCTCCATCCCGGTGAGAAGTTACTTCTAACCATTCTGACAAGGCATTTACTACAGAAGCTCCAACTCCATGCAATCCACCACTTGTCTTGTATCCACCTTGGCCAAACTTTCCGCCAGCGTGTAATACGGTAAATATAACCTCCATAGTCGATTTACCAGTACTATGCTTACCAGTAGGGATTCCCCTACCGCTATCCTCTACTGAAATACTATTATCTTTATGTATGGTTACTTTAATATTATTTCCATATCCTGCTAATGCTTCATCAACTGCGTTATCAACAATTTCAAATACTAGATGATGTAATCCTCGATGGTCGGTGCTACCAATATACATCCCTGGTCGTTTCCGAACTGCTTCAAGACCTTCCAGTACTTGAATGGAATCATCAGAATAATGTAAAGGTTTCTTGTCCAATTCCGTTAGCTCCCTTCACCAATAGTTCATTGTCATATTTTATATAGTAGAACAGGTGTTTGTTTTTGTAAAGGTCAATTACCAACACAATATTAATAAGTATACTACAACATATTTTAAAATGTATAGAAGTTCTATAATGATAGCTATTTTATCATGTTTTTTCACTATATCTTATCCACTAAATAGCATAGTCAAGGTCATTCTTGTCTATAAGTGCATTTGATCTGGTATTAGCGGTCAGCATAAAAAAACCGAACTATTGGCAATCCTTATAGAAGAATTGCCAATAGTTCGGATTAAGCTATGTTAACTTCTTGATGCTCCGTATCTTTACTTTTTAACTAATACAGCATGTGCAACTTTTATACATAGATCCATGATTACAGTAAACCCTTTTTCGGTTAAATAATCATATGCTTCTTCATTGGTAATTCCTTGCTGAGCCCAGAAAACCTTACAATCCGTTTCTTGAGCTTCCTTCGCTATTTCAGGCAAAAATTCTGGTCTTCTAAATATATTAATAATATCAATTGGTTCCTTTATATCTAATAAGGAATCATAGGATTTTTCCCCTAATACTTCGTCAACTGTAGGGTTAACAGGAATAATGCGGTACCCTACTTCTTGCATTATTTTTGCAATCTGATAGGATGTTCTTTCGGGATTATCAGATAATCCAACTACCGCAATCGTTTTAGCTGATTCTAATATTTCGCGTATAACATCATTACTAGGATTCTGCATATTTGGTAACTCCTTTCATTTCGATTATACTTATTATTAGTTTATCATGTAAGTAAAAACATCTTTTGTGTTAAGATTTTATTTATCTTTCATAATTTAGTACCTAATATTAATAGTTCATGATAAACTATATATATAATTTTAAAGAAGAAAGTAGGAAGTTAAATGGAATATGTTCTATTTGCAATAATTGCGTATCTTTTAGGTTCCATTCCATCAGCACTTATTGTAGGTAAACTTGGCTATAAAATTGACATTCGCGAACATGGTAGTGGAAACCTTGGCGGAACGAATACATTTCGTGTACTAGGAGTAAAAGCTGGGATTATTGTTACAGCAGCAGACATTTTAAAAGGTACTCTAGCTACTCTCATTCCTTTATTTTTTGATGCGGATGTATATAGGCTAGCGATTGGGATCTTTGCTGTAATAGGTCACACTTACCCGCTTTTTGCTCGTTTTAAAGGTGGTAAAGCTGTCGCAACATCAGGTGGGATTATATTAGGTGTCAATCCAATTCTATTTGGTGTGATGGTGTTGACATTTCTAGTGACATTAAAAATCTCAAAATATGTTTCACTTTCTTCTATGATTACTGGTCTAGTATCCTTTATTGTTTCTATTTTCTTTGGGGATATTGGTCTAATGATTGTGATTGCTGTATTGACTCTTTTTGTTATTTATCGACATTTAGCAAATATAAAACGAATTATAAATAAAACCGAGCCTAAAATTAAGTGGATGTAAAAGCGGTATAATTGAAATCGAATGAATACTTGTCTTATACTTTGGACAGAGACAAGTCTTGCACTAGAAAGGGAAATAGTCATGAATTCAAACAACATACCGCGTAAAACATTACCTACAAAAGAAGAAAGACATAAACTATTTGGAACTGTAAAACCTGGCCCGAAGCACAAGCCAGTTGAAAAAGAAAAAATGGCTGATTTACAAAATATACAAAAAGACTTTTTATTTGAGCTTGATGAAGTTGGTATTACGAATGTGAAATACCCTATTATAATCGACAGTGCTACTGCACCACATTCACAAACAAGTGTTGCATCATTTACCTTTACATCCAGTATCCAACAATCAAGTAAAGGTACGAATATGAGTCGGTTTATGGAGCAATTAGCTGCCTATAGTGTAAATGGATTTCATGCTGATTTTTCCATGTTAAAGGAATTCACGAAAGAGCTTGCTGAACGATTAGGTCAAAAAGATGCGAAGATAACGATACAATTTCCTTGGTTTTATGAACGCAAAGGACCTAGTACCGGTATAGCGGGGTTAAATCATGCCGACTTAACGATGGAGGTTTCCTACAATCAGGATAGTGGATATCTCATGAATGTTGGCATGTCTGTCCTGATTACAACACTTTGTCCTTGTTCAAAAGAAATTAGTGAATACAGTGCCCATAACCAACGTGGAAATGTAAGGATGGAGGTATCACTCTCCGATGATTTCACTGATTTAGAAGAGGATTGGAAGCTTGCTTTATTAGAGGCTGCTGAAAGTAATGCAAGTGCTAGATTACACCCTATATTGAAGCGACCAGATGAAAAAATGGTAACCGAGGAAGCGTATGAAAATCCCCGATTTGTTGAGGACATGGCGAGATTAGTAGCTGCTGATTTATACGAATTACCTTATGTGACAGGATTTAAGGTATCCTGTCAAAATGAAGAATCGATCCATATGCATGATGCCATTGCAACTATACGCTTCAATAAATAATATTAACTCCTTTTAAAGAAGGTTCGTATATGAAATATCTATTTATAGGCCTTATTAAGTTTTATCGTAGTGCCATTAGTCCCTTTACACCATCTACTTGTCGGTTTTATCCAAGCTGTTCCGAATATGGACTTGAGGCAATACGGAAGCATGGGGCAATAAAAGGCGGATACTTAACAATTAAACGAATAAGTAAATGCCATCCGTTTCATCCTGGTGGAGTGGACTATGTACCAGAAAAAAAGCAAAAGAAAAAGCGCTAAAAGTAATGTACTTTAGCGCTTTTTATAAATCAAATTTGGTTATATGATCCCATTTACCCTCTTGGATTAATACCTCTTTTTGCCTTTGACCAAATAGGTCGAAGTGAGGGTATCTTTCATCAAGGTGGATATAGTTAGGATTGAGATGATATTGGTTGCCCCACTCTATTAACTTCTCAACGTCTTTGCACCCTACTTTCGTTACACTTGTACAACCTGGAAAACGATCATCTAACCAATAATGGGTTAAAATAGCAATTTCGCCATTTTCCACTTTTCGTTTCCATTCTATTAATTCTTCTCTATTCAAACCAAACGCCATCACTGTTCCCCTTCTATACTCTGCATATAACGCTCATGCCATTTAGGAAAAGCTTTTTTTAAAGAAATGGGTCTAAAGTTATCCTTTTTCACGATAACGTGTTTTGTCGTTCCCGTTACCCTTATTTCCCCTTCTTCATCAATAATTTGGTAGCCATACACCGTTCTTAGTCCATCATATTTTTCAATCCATGTCTCTACAAATACGTTATCACCGTAACGAACAGGTTTTTTAAAAGAAACTTGTGCATCCAAGACAGGAGAAACTACATTATTTTTTTCCATTTCTACATAGCTTAGTCCTAAGTGCTCGATAAATTTGGTCCGTCCAATTTCGAACCAAACTAGGTAATTAGCATGGTACACTACTCCCATTTGATCGGTTTCTTGATATCTTACTTCGATTGGTATTTTTACTTTATTCAATTGAAGTCCTCCCTTATTATGTATGTTTAGTTTAGCATATACATTGGTTGAAACATAAATAAAGAGGCTTCACAAGATCCTAATTCCTAAAGGGAAAACCGAACTACTATACCATTCTGTTCGATTTCATAATAGTTCGGTTTAATATATTAACTAAATTATAGATTAGTGGCATATCCGTAATCCATATCATTGAGAAGATAGAACAAGGACAGCTATAGTTATCAGGCTTTTAACCAAACGACTTCACAAATATCCTCATGGCTAACGATCATGCGCTTCATCTTGAATTTCAGAGCGGAAGCCCTCAATTGCTTCTTCTCGACGTTTATTTTTTTCGATGATGTTCTGCTTTTCCTCACCTGAAGCAAATTGCATGGTTTCATGCGCTTCCTCGATGTTTTGAATCGTGTTTTGAACCATATCTTGTAGTTTCTCTACATTATCACTGCGATCATCCGGCTTTGGTGTTTGATGTTTTTCCGTCATATTCTTTCCTCCTTGTAATATTCGATTGCCATAGGCAATGTTATTGTTTGATTTTCTGCTATAACTATTCAAGAAAACAATAAGCACAACATGAAAAAACTCCACCCTATGTAACAAATTCGCTACACATAGTGGAGGTCTGAAGTACTTGATACAAATAACTATGCTTCTTTTCGTTTTGATAATAAATCTCTAGCTCTCTTTTCTAGGTTTTGCTCTATTCGGTCCAAGATTTCTTTATCATCTAGTATTTGCTGTCTATTCGCTTGAACCAATTCTTCAAATGAACGTCGTTTTTTTAAAGAAATGGTAATCACTCCCTTTTTAATAGAAGTATTACCATTTCTGTTGGTTTATATAATAATTTTTAGAAAAATATAATCCTTTAGTTTAAGGAATTCATCATTTCCACCATAAAATCATATGTCATTGGACCGACTTTACGCGGCACTTGTATAACACCATCCGTACCAATAAAATAGGACGTTGGAATCGTGTAGGCCATATAATTATCTGTCGTATCGTTATTCTTGTCAATTGCTACTGGAAAGGTGTAGCCATATTCATCAATAAAATCGCGAACAGCAGACTCATTACGTTCTGAACCGGTAGCATTAATAGCTATAATCGTAATATCATCTCCATATTCTTCGTACAAACGCTGCATTTCAGGCATTTCCTCTTTACAAGGTGGACACCACGTAGCCCAGAAGTTAATCAGTACCTTTTTGCCCTTTAAATCTGAGAGTTTTACGACATCACCATTTAATAACGGTAATTCAAATTCTGGTGCCTGATCTCCCACATTTAAGCCGTTAGCACCAGGAGATACGATCATTTCACCTTCAACTGACGTGTCACCTGTTACATCGACTAAATTAGGACCAGATGTTTTTTTATTAGTTAAATCCAATACGTTAATGACTAACGCAATACCTAGTGCTAGTAAGATTGTAATACCTACAAACTTTTTTATCATTAGTTAAACTCCCAACGTTATGTATTCCATCTCTGTTATCTATGCTTATAGTATACAATCTTAGCTAAAATAATAAAGAAATAAACCTATCTGTCAAAGAGATTTCACAAATACAACAATCTCATACGGAATTATTTGACATATAAAAGATTTTTTCCATGTAAAAACGAGCCCCAAAAGGAGCTCGTTTACTTGATTATTACGCTAGTTTATTACGTAATACCATTTGTAGGATACCACCATGACGGTAGTAGTCAATTTCAACTTCACTATCGAAGCGTACTACAGCTTTGAATTCAGTTGTTTTACCATTTTCATCTGTAGCAGTAACCTTTACAAGGTCATGAGGCTTAACATCTTCACCAATTTCTAAATTGAATGTTTCTTTACCTGTTAGACCTAATTTTTCAGCATTTTGACCTTTTTCAAATTCTAGTGGAAGTACTCCCATCATAACTAGGTTAGAACGGTGAATACGCTCAAAGCTTTCCGCAATAACCATCTTAATACCTAAAAGGTTAGTACCTTTCGCTGCCCAGTCACGAGAAGATCCCATACCATAATCTTTGCCGGCTAGAATAACTAACCCAGTACCTTCTTCTTGATACTTCATCGCTGCATCATAGATTGGCATGATTTCGCCTGTTGGCCAGTAGGTTGTATAACCACCTTCAGTACCTGGCGCAATTTGGTTACGAATACGGATATTCGCAAATGTACCACGCATCATGACTTCATGATTACCACGACGGGAACCATAAGAGTTGAAGTTTCTTGGTGAAACTCCTTTTTCTTGTAAGTAAAGTCCTGCAGGCATATCTTTTGCAATTGCTCCAGCAGGTGAAATATGGTCAGTCGTTACCGAGTCACCAAATTTACCAATAACACGTAGGTTGTTTAATGGTTTTACAGTACCTGCATTTTTCGATAACCCTTCAAAGAATGGAGGGTTTTGAATGTAAGTAGAATCTTCATCCCACTCGAATAATGGTTCATCAGTTGTATTGATTTCGTTCCACTTCTCGTTAGAGTTGAATACATTCTCATACTCTTTACGGAAGATTTCTGGATTAACAACACGATTAACCTCGTTCTTAATTTCTTCCATGGATGGCCAAATATCATTTAAATAAATTGGTTCGCCATCTGCATCTGTACCGATAGCATCTTTAGCTAAGTCGACATCTACTGTACCAGCAAGTGCATAAGCAACTACTAATGGTGGTGAAGCTAGGTAGTTTGCTTTCACTAATGGATGGATACGACCTTCAAAGTTACGGTTACCAGATAATACAGATGCAACCGTTAAGTCATTGCTTGCAATTGCTTCTTCAATTTCAGGTAAAAGTGGTCCTGAGTTACCGATACATGTTGTACAACCATACCCAACTAGGCTAAATCCTAATTTATCTAGGTAAGGCATTAAACCAGCATCTTCTAAGTAACGCGTTACAACTTTTGAACCTGGAGCTAGAGAAGTTTTTACATAAGCCGGTACTTCTAACCCTTTTTCAACGGCTTTCTTAGCAAGTAAACCAGCACCTAACATAACATATGGGTTGGATGTATTGGTACAAGAAGTGATTGCTGCGATTGCAATAGAACCGGTTTTCATCACGGTTTCTTTACCATTAGAAAGCTTAATGGTTACTTCTTTATCAAACTCTGATTTATCTAGTCCAAAGCCTTGGTTACCTTGTGGTGCCGTAATTGCCTTATTGAATTCTTCTTTCATTTTAGAAAGAGGAATCAAGTCTTGTGGACGTTTAGGACCAGAAAGGTTTGGTTCTAATTCTGATAAGTTAATTTCAACAACCTCAGTGTATTCAGGATCTTTTACTTCAGGTGAGTACCATAGGTCATTTTCTTTACAATATTTTTCAACTAATTTAATATGCTCTTCACTACGTCCAGTTAAGCGTAGGTAGTTAAGTGCTTCTTCATCCACTGGGAAGAATCCACAAGTAGCACCATATTCTGGAGCCATGTTAGAAATAGTAGCACGGTCTGCAAGCGGCATATCTTTTAGACCTGGTCCAAAGTATTCTACAAATTTACCAACTACATTACGCTCACGTAGTACTTGTGTAACTTTAAGCGCTAAGTCTGTAGCGGTAGTTCCTTGTGGGAAGCTGCCAGTAAATTTAACACCAATTACTTCTGGTTGTGGGAAGTATGATGGTTGGCCAAGCATACCTGCTTCTGCTTCAATACCACCTACACCCCAGCCTAGTACACCTAGTCCGTTAATCATAGTAGTATGTGAGTCAGTCCCTACTAATGTATCAGGAAATGCATCATACTCACCATTTCCATTTTCCACTTCATGAACTACATTGGCAATGTACTCTAAGTTTACTTGGTGAACAATACCTGTTGCTGGTGGTACAGCACGATAGTTATCAAATGCTTTTTGAGCCCAATGTAAGAACTCATAGCGCTCACCATTACGTTTGAATTCTAAATCCATATTGGCTTGTAGTGCACTTGGAGAACCATATTGGTCGACTTGAACAGAGTGGTCAATTACTAAATCAACCGGTACCTCTGGATTAATTTGTTCAGGCTTTCCACCTAAATCTACCATCGCTTTACGTAGAGAAGCTAAGTCAACTACTGCAGGTACTCCTGTGAAATCTTGTAGGATAACACGTGAAGGTTTAAAAGGGACATCTACCCCTTTACCATCTTTTGTTCCCCATTTTACTAATCCTTTTACATGATCATCATTAATTACACGGCCATCATATTGACGTACGAGAGATTCTAGAAGAACACGAATAGAAAATGGTAATCTATCAATTTTGCCTAAGCCAGATTCTTCTAGTGCTTTCAGCTGATAGTAGTTATAAGACTTACCATTAAGTTCGAATTTCTTCTTTGCATTGAAGATACTATTCTCCCCCATTTTCATAAACCCCTTTCAACACGGAATTCTCTAGATTTGGAACAGCTACTAAGAAAACATCATTTCAATTACACATAAGCGCTTCCAAAGTCTATTGTTTTCTTACATACTCATCTTAAATGAAAATCGAGTATAAAACAATTGTTTCATACTCGATTTACTATACAAAAATCTTATTCAAGGTGATAAGCATTACTTATACACAAGTTCGAATTAATTTCCTACTTAATTATATCAATAGCAGTAATAATGAGTCCTATTTTGGGAAAATAATCCGAAATGTACTGCCTTTAATTTCATTTTGTAAGATTTCTAACTTCGCATTATGTCTTTCCAGTAATTGCTTTGTAATCATTAATCCTAGTCCAGTACCTTGCTGTTTAGTAGTAAAAAATGGTTCGCCTAGCTTATGGATAACCTCTTCATCTATGCCTGGACCCTCATCGACTATGTCAATCGTAATCTCATCAGCCATATCCTTTAGAATTACCGTAATCTTGCCAGCTTCCTCCATTGCCTCAATAGCATTCTTAATAATATTGATTAGTACTTGTTTTATCTGGGATTTATCACAATAGATAAATTGTTCATCCCCGATGATCTCTATTAATATATTTTTTAGATTAGCTTGGGGTTTAAGTAATTCCATTACATCTTTGATCATCTGTAAGATAGATTCTTGCTTCTTATTATCCGTAAGTGGTTTGGAAATAAACAACAGCTCCGATGTAATAGTTTCCATCTTTTCAATCTCATCGATCATAATCTTATAATAGACATCTTTGCGATTTACCCCAGCCTGTAGTAATTGAAGAAAGCTTTTAATCGATGTTAGCGGATTTCGAATTTCATGTGCAATACCAGCTGCTAGTTGACCGGCAATAGACATTTTTTCTGAGCGAATCATCATTTCCTCGGTTTCTTTTTTTTCTGTAATATCTCTTGTCGTGCAAATATAGAGATGCTCTCCAGTAGTTGGGTCAGTGATTTTTCCAACTTTCACTTCACACCATATGTATTTTTGATCATAATTAACGATATGTACATTAAAGGTTTGATTTGTAAACGTTTCTTGATTAAAATCCTTCTTTATGTATGCAACATCTTCAGGAAGTATAAAATTCTGATAAGATTTACCTACTAATTCTCTAGGTTTTAAACCGAGTATATGCTCAATCGATTTTGAAAAGTATAGACCTATACCTCTACTATCCCATAAAGAAAAAAACTCATTACTATTTTGCTCTATCCATTCTGTGATAAATTCCGGTAACATATGAATACTATCCGATTCTGATAATACGCTTTCAAAAGGGCTGATTACCACTGCTGAATTTTGCTCTATACTGTCCTTATTTGTTTCTTTCTCCATTGGATCCACCCCTTTACTACAAATTCTTACAATCTAACAAGCTTACTATACTATATGTTGATATATATCCAAATATGAAAGTTGTTTAAAAAGTAAACTATAATTATAATAATATTAGCATAGATAATTATTAAAAGTAATAAGTTTATCAGAATTTTAGCGCTTAGTAGTGAAAATTACATAACTGTTACCTATAATTCAACTAAATTTTGATACGATAGTAAAGTAAAATGAAGGAAAAAGGTGGATATTATGTCATATATTATAGTGTTTTGGGGATTTTTTATGATTGGATTTATGGCAATCGGTGGATACTTTATGTTCCGCAAATTCTTAAAACAGCTTCCAAAAGAAGATGGAAAATCTATGATGGATTGGGAGCTTCATTTTATAGAGAAGTCAAAGCATATGTGGAATCAGGAAGAGAAAGATCTACTTGAGGAATTGGTCTCCCCTGTCCCTGAATTATTCCGAGATGTAGCTAGGCAAAAAATTGCTAGTAAAATAGGGCAAGTGGCCCTTGAACAAGGGATGAATAAAATTAATCAGGATGTTATCATCGAAGGATATATCCTTGCAACACCAAAGCGAGATCATAAATTCTTACGAAAAAAATTAAAAGAAAAACAAATAGACGTATCCCCTTATGAACATCTATTTAAGCGATCTAAAGAGGATTATAGAGCGAACTGGCAAGCTAATTATAAGAAAAGCCAATAAGTATAGTGTGAAGTGCCAGAGAATTAGATGTTGATGAACAATACGTTCGAATAAGTAAGGTGCCCTCAAGAAGATGAAGGCACCTTTAATTCTTTTTCTAATTGTTTATACTTATATAACATCGCTAGTCTCCAGCTACCAAGCATGCCAAAAGCCAATAAGAAAAACATACCGCTAGTTTCTCCTAACGTGATTGTTCCTCCTAATGCAATCTTTAACACTAATCTAACTATCAGTAAGCCAACTAAAATAAATATGAAGGCTTTGGAAGGAATCAAATATATTCTATCATTTCGAATTTCAAAGTTAGAGGTTTTAATGAGAAAAATCGAGAAAACAACCCCAACCGTAAGGGCCTCTACTACTTGAATCCACTTTATCTGAAATTCTGGGAAAAGAAACATCAATGCCCCTGTACTCATAAACAAAGGTGGTAAAATGATTCTTTTTACAGAAGCGGGCTTCCTGGATGCTTTTAAGCGAACAACTATCATGACAGAAGCCATTATAAATGCTACAACAGTACTTGCTATTATCCAAAACATAGTAACACTCTTTCCCGGTGTATAGATTAGCTTGTAATATGTGATAATACGCGATTTACCGTCTCCAACACACGGTGTTCATCGAATGGTTTTACGATAAAGTCTTTTGCCCCTAATTCTATCGCTTCTACAACCACTTTCTGATGCCCCATCGCTGAGCAAACAAGGATAGAAGCATTCGAATCAATCTTCATTATTTCTTTGATAGCTTCGATACCATTCATGATCGGCATGGTAATATCCATAATAACTAAATCTGGTTTTTCCTTTAAGTAAAGCGATATTGCTTCCTTCCCATTCTCTGCTTCCCCTACAACATCATGGTTATCCTTGGTTAGAATCGATTGAAGAGTCGTGCGCATAAATTTAGCATCATCAACTACCAATATTCTTGCCATTTAACAAATCCCCCAATTATATAAAATCAAACTTCTGCTTGTGTATCATTTGCTATATTTATAATAATTGTTACGGTTACACCTACTACTGTTAAATACACTCCCAAGTCAAACAACATTGCTGTCGCTAGTTCCACTTCGCCGAATACTGGAAATTCAAAGTAACCAAATGTATGTGATAAAAATGGAACATCAAATAAGAATGAACCTACACCTGTTAAGAATGCAACTAACAACCCGACTGAAATCAGCGCTCGAAAGTTAATTGGCAATATTTTGTTTACAAAATCAATACCATATGCCATGTATAGTAATACTACAGCTGCTGCTGTAACTAGGCCGCCAATAAACCCACCACCTGGAGAGTTATGACCTGCAAAAAACAAATATACAGAAAACCCTAGCAGTAAAAAGGCAATAAGTGCAGTTGCAGTTTGCAAAATTAGATTATTGGGTTTGCTCAAAAATAACACTTCCTTATGTAGAATCTATAGGTATTATAATAATATAGTTTACCGTTAAAATCCATTGAAACCTATCCACCCAGCTAAGAAAGCCGTAAGCTTCGTCATCCAATCGAAAAATAGAGCAATACCTAAAGCGATCATAATGTACCCACCGACTTTAACTAACTTATGGCTATTCCGTTTAATCCAACCTAATTTTCCGATAAAGAAGGAAAGGACAAGGAATGGGACTGAAAAACCTAAAATATACGCAATCATCATCACCATCCCCTTACTAGGATCGGTTGCAGTTAATGTAAATACTACCGCTAGAATAGGTCCTGTACAAGGTGTCCAGCCTAATGAGAAGGCAAACCCAATTAAGACAGAACCTAAAAAGCCTGACGGACGGTTTTTAAAGGTTATCTTCCTATCCTTCATTAAAAACTTGAAATTTAAAATACCGACAATGACAAGTCCAAAAAATATAATTAATAAAGCACCCACTTGTCTTATTATGTCCTTATAAGTCAAAAGAAATTGAGCTATAGAGGAAGTGACAAATCCAAAAATAATAAAAATACTAGAAAATCCAATTAAAAAGCATATCGTATGAAGAATACTATTACGATTTAACATTTTATGGTCATCTTTTATTTCACTAACACTCATTCCTGTTATGTATGATAAAAATGCCGGGTAAAGTGGCAATACACATGGAGAAATAAAAGATAGAAATCCAGCACCAAATGCAAGAAAAATATTTATTTCAGACATACTTAGCCTCCTAGTTTACTTCTGCCATTCATTATATCAGATGGTTGACCAATTTATGCATCAGGAATTTGACAATTAGGTGGATATCCTATTGGCAAAACTCTTAAATGGTTTCCTATCATATGAAAAAACCCCTACTAGGCATAGTACGGGGTATCTTTGTGCAATGTATACATGATTTTGTAACATGATTGCAGTATGCTATTTATCCATTTGATTATTCATTGCACGCATCATTTGATTGATTTTCTTCTGTGAAGGCTTTTGGCCCATTTGCATCATTAACGTGCGTAGCATTTGCTCATTAATAGGTGGATTCTTTTTCAAATAGCTCATCATATACTTTCTTGCAATAAAAAATCCAAGAGCAACACCAGCAATTAAAGCTGCTATAGCAATTAATACGACCCAAATTACGTCCATCTATTCGTTTCCTCCTTCGTGTTGTCTCTTATACAGTATAGTAAAACAGTCCTAAGAATACAATACTTGATCATTATTATACGCTGTAATTGTCTTTGCAGGCGAAATCCAACCATAATTTTCATATTCGCTATTCATAATGAATAAATATGGATGAAACCGTCTCAAAGTAGGAAATAATAATGCCTCAGCATCCTGTAATGTTTCACAACGAAATTTTATATGTTTTTCTTCAATCTGTAAAGTAATAAATTCCCGTTTATTACCAAGCTCTAGCATTTCGCTACTCTTAGTTTTTCCAAGTGTGTTTTTTGGCTGTCTCCGTAATTGTGAAGTTAAAGAATCCTTAGGGAAGTTCTCCGTAATATAATGAAATTGCATATGTAGATCATTTCTGAATTGATTCAAATGATACTCTTTAATAAAACGATATAAAATATCACTCTTATAGTAATAGTGTTTAGCAAATTCTTCTTTTATCCAATAAACCGTATACTCTTTCATTTGCTATAGCCCCTCCCCTTTTTCATCTATTATACGTTTTCTAGTAAAAAAGAATGTCAAACGGTGAAATATATTATCACTAGTTTTGTCGAATGGATGAATAGATGAAAAATAGGTTGGAACTACTTATATGTTATTTTTAAATAGCCCCGAATGTTGTTTCAGTCGGGGCTAATCTGCTTTTGGCTATCTTTTACCTAGAAAGAACATTTATGAACTTACTGAAGCCTCTCCTTCTGTTTGAGCCTATGCAATTCCTAAGTTGGTATCTTGTACTGATTTAAAATTAGATACGCATCATACCATCTAGTACGATTCCATTACGTAACGATATCTTTTACATGCTTTACTACATTTTCAACGGTAAATCCGTATTCTTCGATTAACTTTTCTCCATTTGCGGATGCGCCAAAGGTAGAAATGCCAATAATTTTCCCTTCTTGCCCAATATAACGTTCCCAGCCAAGCGGAGACCCCATTTCAATTGCAATTCGTTTGGTAACCGATTTAGGAAGAACTTTTTCTTTATAATTCTCTTCTTGGCTTTCAAAACGATCCCATGATGCAAGGCTAACCACTCGTACATCTATATTATCTTCACGAAGTACTTTTTGTGCTTCCACTGCTAATTGAACTTCGGAACCGGAAGCAATTAAGATCGCATCAGGGATTTCTTTATTGGAATCACGTAAAATATATCCACCACGTTTTACACCTTCATATGCATATTCCTTTGTACCCTCTAATGTCGGTACGTTCTGTCGTGTTAATACGAGAAGGGTTGGTTGATCTGTCGATTCCACCGCAAGTCTCCAGGCAGCATTGGTTTCATTTCCATCTGCCGGTCGAATTACGGAAAGGTTCGGCATGCTTCGGAACGCTGATAAATGTTCAATTGGTTCATGTGTTGGACCGTCCTCACCAACAGCAATCGAGTCATGTGTAAATACGTATGTAACAGGTGTATTCATAATAGCAGATAATCGTATTGCTGGACGTAAGTAATCACTGAAAACAAAGAATGTGCCGCCATACACCTTCAACCCGCCGTGAAGTGCCATACCATTCAGTGCAGCACCCATTGCATGTTCCCGAACACCGAACCATATATTTCTGCCACTATAATTCTCTCTAGTAAAGTCCTTATCTCCGGTAATGGTGGTTTTATTAGAGCCAGCTAGGTCCGCACTTCCACCAAGAAAATACGGAATCGCTTTAGCAATACCATTTAATACCTCGCCTGAAGAAGCTCTTGTCGCAAGAGACTTTCCTACCTCATATACTGGAAGGTTATCAGCCCACCCTTGCGGTAATTCACCAGTAATGGCCATCTCTAGTTCCTTAGCCTCTTGTGGATATTTATCACGGTAAGTGGCCAAAAGCATATTCCATTCTGCTTCTAGTTTCTCACCTTTTATTTGTACCTTCTCTTTAAAATCAGCATATACCTCTTCTGGAACATGGAATTCTTTATGCTGCCACTGATAGAATTCTTTTGTTAACAATACCTCATCCTTCCCTAATGGAGCACCATGTGAAGCAGAAGAAGCTGATTTATTAGGAGATCCATAGCCAATAACGGTTTTCACTTCAATTAGCGTAGGTTGTTTGATATTTTCTCTCGCGTCTTTTAATGCCATCCGAATCGCTTCTACATCATTTCCGTCCTCAACCCGAATTACCTGCCAACCATAGGCTTTAAACCGTTCTTCCGTATTATCCGAGAAAGAACGGTTTAATTCTCCATCTAGCGAAATATCATTAGAATCGTATAATACAATCAATTTACCGAGCCTTAGATGGCCAGCAAGGGAAGCCGCTTCATGCGAAATTCCTTCCATTAAATCACCATCACCAACTAAGCAATAGGTGTAATGGTCTATAATGCTCATATCACTCTTATTATACTTAGCAGCCAAATACGCCTCAGCCATTGCCATCCCAACAGACATTGCAATACCTTGGCCTAAAGGACCTGTAGTTGCTTCTACACCATCGGTATGATGAACTTCTGGATGACCCGGTGTCCTAGAGCCCCACTGGCGAAACTCCTTTAAGTCCTCTATTGTTACGTCATACCCCGATAAATGTAATAAGCTGTACAATAGCATGGATCCATGTCCAGCAGATAACACAAACCGATCGCGGTTAAACCATTGAGAATTATTAGGATTGTGATTCATTATATCTGTCCACAACGTATATGCCATTGGAGAAGCACCCATCGGTAATCCAGGATGTCCTGAATTAGATTTTTCTATGGCATCAATGGATAGGGTGCGAATTGCATTAATGGACATTTGCTCTATATTGGTAGACATACGTCATACTCCTTTCGGTCAAAAAGAATAGTAATACTTATTTCTGTAAATTGTAGATAGTTAACAAGTACTAGTATTCCTTATTACGAAATTACTATGTCTAATGTTTTTGGTTTCTTTCCTGCATGTCTCGTAACTTTTTAGGAGTCACGTCATTTCCCGCTGGGTCGATTACCGTCATGGTCTTCAATTGATTCTTAAAAGAGTTGCGGACATTCCCTAAATACTCTTCTCGTAGTTTTTTTCTCTCCCTTTCTTCATCCTTTGTCAGTCCTTCTGCAGTCTTTGCCTTTTTAGCCAGTGCATTAATACGAACTAATTTTTCTTTTGAAATCATCTCATAGCCTCCTAGAATAACTCTATCTTATTTAGCATTATTAATAGTAAAAAGCAAGAACACGACATGTTCTTGCTTTTTAATATTACCTGTTCAACTTATCTGAATCAATTATTTGATATTCTTGGTACCTTCTATGAACAGTTGCCTTTGAGATAGAATATCCCAATCCAGTTAACGTCTTTGCAATTTCACTGAAGGTAAGACCATTATTTCGCAATCGAATGATTTCCTCGATTGGTACTTCCTTTCTCTCTCTACCTGGAGCTAAATGCTGATTTGCCAGATTCTTAGCTGGATTATAACCATTCTCTATTGCTTTTTTCATACCTCGCTTTATTTTTACATTGTGAATTTTACGTTGGTATTCCTCCACTATTCCAACAATCTGTAATACCATGGAATCTGATTCGGATAATTCAAGCTTTCCATCGTGTATCGCAGTGTAGATGGAAATATTCAACTTCGCTAATTGATGAAACAATGCTATTTTTGTATTTCCCCGACCTAATCTTGTTTCATCTTGAATAAGGAGAGCATCTGCTTGTCCACGTTCAAACGCTTCAAGCATTTCAAATACGCCATCACGTTCTACTTCATATCCACTCGCTTGCTCCTCTATACATTTTACAACATGGAATTGATACCGATTAGCCAATTGGTATAATTCTTCCTTTTGTCTAGCTAAAGATGTTTCCTGAACTTTTTTATCTGTACTTACTCTGCAGTATATAATAACATTCAATTTATTAACTCCTATTATGCACTAATTAATGATACGTATAAGAAACCTAATGTTACAGCAAAAGCAACAATATAAAATAAATCTGTCTTGTTTACTCTACCAAACATTTTCCATCATCCCTTCTCCATTATATCACAAGAACCTTTGTTCGTATTTTTATTATAACAGAACATACGATCTTGTCAACGACTTTTTCGAACGAATGTTTGCATTCTATGCTATACGATGGTAAACTAGCATTAATAAATAATATGTGCGAGGTGTTTAATAGATGACAAAATTATCAACTAGACAACAAGCTATACTGGAATACATAAAAGAACAAGTCAGATTAAAAGGTTATCCACCATCTGTTAGAGAAATTGCTGAAGCAGTGGGCCTTGCCTCAAGCTCAACTGTTCACGGGCACCTCTCTAGATTAGAAAGCAAAGGTTTTATTCGCCGGGACCCTACTAAACCTCGAGCAATAGAAATACTAGATTTGGATGAAGAAAGTAATATCCCGAGGGAAGAAGCTCGCTATGCACCCGTTATTGGTAAAGTAACGGCAGGTATACCTATTACTGCTGTCGAAAATATTGAAGAATTTGTGCCAGTCCCTAGCTCAACTGCAGGTCCGGATGAAAATCTATTTGTCCTAGTAATTGATGGTGAAAGTATGATTGAGGCCGGTATTTTAGACGGTGATATGGTAATAGTGAAACAACAGAGTACGGCCCAAAATGGAGATATTGTTGTAGCAATGACGGAAGATGATGAAGCAACCGTAAAGCGATTCTTTAAAGAAAAAGATTATATTCGCTTACAGCCTGAAAACGCAACAATGGAGCCATTAATCTATAAGAATGTATCGATTCTTGGTAAAGTAGTTGGACTTTATCGTCATATTCATTAACGATATATCGAAATAAACAAACTAACACGCATTTGCCCATCTCTTGGCAAATGCGTTTATAATAATCGCAGAGCTAATATAATTTCTATCAAAAAACCGGTGAGCAAGGAGGATTCTCCTATACTCACCGGTTTTTTTCTATTAGTAGTTAGTTAAATATTGATCTCTTTCCCATGGATGTACGCTTGTTCTAAACATATCCCATTCAATCTCTTTCGCTTCGATATAATGTTCAAATAGATGCTCGCCTAGTGCTTCTACAATAACTTCATCATTTTTAAGTTCTTGTAATGCATCAATTAGTGATGATGGTAAATCTTTAATTCCAACTTCATCACGCTCTTCTTTTGTCATAACATAAATGTTACGATCAACTGCAGGTGGTGGTGTCATATTGTTACGGATTCCATCAAGTCCCGCTGCTAATAAAACAGATAATGCCATATATGGATTAGCTGCTGGGTCAACACTTCTTGCCTCAACACGTGTACTTAAACCACGAGAGTTTGGAATACGCATTAGACAGCTTCTGTTTGCTGCAGACCATGCTACATAGCTTGGTGCCTCATAGCCAGGTACTAAACGCTTATAGGAGTTAACTGTTGGATTAGTTACTGCTGTAAATCCAGTCGCATGCTTCACAATACCTGCAATAAATTGATAAGCAGTTTCACTTAATTCTAAATCTCCACTTGGATTGTAGAATGCATTTTCTCCACCTTTAAATAGAGACATGTTCGTATGCATTCCAGAACCGTTTACTCCAAATAATGGCTTAGGCATAAACGTTGCATGAAGATTATGTTTTCTAGCAATTGTCTTAACAACTAGCTTAAACGTTTGAATATCATCCGCATGTTTTAATGCATCAGAGTATTTAAAGTCAATTTCATGTTGTCCAGGAGCAACCTCATGGTGAGATGCTTCAATCTCAAAGCCCATTTCTTCTAATTCCAATACGATATCACGACGGCAATTTTCCCCTAAATCAGTCGGTGCTAAATCAAAATATCCACCATGGTCGTTTAATTCTAAAGAAGGATCTCCCTTTTCATCTAATTTAAATAGGAAAAATTCTGGTTCAGTTCCAATATTAAAGGCATCAAAGCCAAGCTCTTCCATTTTCTTTAAATTACGTTTTAAGTTATAACGTGGGCACCCTTCAAATGGTGTACCATCAGGACGATAAATATCACAAATAAAACGGGCAACTTTTCCCTTTTCTGACGTCCAAGGGAATACGACAAATGTATCTAAATCTGGATATAAATACATGTCAGATTCTTCAATACGTACAAATCCTTCGATAGATGAGCCATCAAACATCATTTTGTTATCAAGCGCTTTTTCTAATTGACTTAATGGGATTTCCACATTTTTAATTGTTCCTAACATGTCTGTAAATTGAAGTCGAATAAATTTAACGTTTTCTTCTTTGATTTTTCTTTCAATCTCTTCTCTCGAGTAACCCATAAATTTCTCTCCTCCTAAATTATAATCAGTATATTTAATAGGAATTCACTTCCCCTATACCTACCTATTCACAAAAAATCTAGCAAGTTCCCCTTGTCGTAGATTAGCTTTACCATATCGATTCGCTTCGGTAATTTCTTGTCTTAAAATCGTTCGAAGCTGCTTATCTGTTAGAACAGATTTCTTCTCTTCTGGTAATGCCTTTTCCTTTTCTTCTGTTTTCTCTACATCAGAATCTTCATCAATTAGTAATAATTTAATCCCTGCAAGGTTTAGACCTTTATCTAGATAATTCTTAATTTCTAGTAGACGATCTACATCATTGAATGAGAATAGTCGCTGATTCCCTTTTGTTCGCTCAGGATGAATTAAATCATTTTCTTCATAGTAGCGAATTTGCCTTGCGGTTAACTCGGTAAGCTTCATTACAATACCGATTCCAAACAAAGGCATGGAGCGTCGATCCTTATCATTCATGATTATGACCTCCCTTATCTACAAAATTATTATATTAAATGTCAGTTATTCTGTCAACCGAATGTTAGGAAACTTAACATAAACAATGTGTGTTAAGTTCAATCCGTTATTTCTTATCTAAAATAGCTTGTACAGCTTCCATTAACGCAATCTTTACATGTGCATACGTAAGTCCACCCTGTACAAAGGCCGTATAAGGTTTTCGAATCGGGCCATCTGCTGACAATTCTATACTTGAGCCTTGAATAAATGTTCCAGCAGCCATAATGACATCATCCTCATATCCTGGCATTTCACTAGGGTATGGCGTTACAAATGAGTTGACAGGGGAGTTTTGCTGGATTGCTTGGCAAAAGGCTATCATTTGTTCTGCTGTTTCAAATGTTACAGACTGAATTAAATCGGTTCTTTTTTCTTGGTAATGTGGCGTTGTCATAAATCCTAGCAGTTCTAATAGTCTGGAAGTAAAGACCGCTCCCTTTAATGCCTCTCCTACCACATGCGGAGCTAAAAAGAAGCCTTGATACATTTCCTGCAGTAAATGGAAAGTAGCCCCTAATTCCTTCCCGAGACCTGGAGCAGTTAAACGATATGCGCATAATGTCACTAAGTCTTCTTTTCCTACAATATATCCGCCAGCTCGTACAATTCCACCACCTGGATTCTTAATTAATGAACCTGCCATGATGTCTGCTCCAACATGTAGAGGTTCTTTCTCTTCTACAAATTCCCCATAACAATTATCCACAAACACGATTAGATCATCCCGAATCTCCTTGACAAAGCGTACCATTTCTTCTATCTCTTCTATCGTAAAAGAAGGGCGATCGGCGTAGCCCTTAGAGCGTTGGATAGCAACCACTTTCGTACGATCATGGATTACTTCTTTTATTCTAGGGAAATTGATCTGACCTTCTTCTGTTAATGGTACTTCGTTGTATGTAATCTGGAAATCCTTTAATGATCCTGTCTTCTCCCCTGTAATGCCAATCACAGATTCCAATGTATCATAGGGCTTACCAGTAATATAGACTAATTCATCACCTGGTCTAAGTAACCCATATAACACCGTTGTAATGGCATGTGTTCCCGATACCAATTGTGGTCTAACGATTGCAGACTCCCCACCAAATACATCGGCATAGACTGATTCTAACGTGTCTCGTCCAATATCGTCATAACCATAGCCACTGGTAGAATTAAAGTGGCTATCACTAACTTTATTCCTTCTAAAAGCATCCAATATTCGTTTTTGATTTATTTCTACTGTTTTATTAATCTCTCGATGTATTTCTGCGATATCTTTTTCTGCTTGTTCTACGAATTTCTCTAACATGTTACGTATTTTTCTCCTTTACTATTCCATTAAGTGGATGCTCTGCACGAATAAATCCACTTAAGCTATATGATTCTGTTTCCTCATCAAAGTTTTTCTCCAAAAGAATTGTCTCATGCTCAAAGCGATTTAGCAAATCACCCTTATCCGCTTCTACTAAAACACGATAAGAATCCCATTCATTCGTTAATACTTCTTCTATCTTTTTTACTAATCGATGTAAATCCCTGCTCTCTAGTGCACTAAGGACAATATAAGGGCGATTTTTTGGAATGAAATCATCTTTTAGTAAGTCCTTCTTATTATAAACAGTCAGCATTGGTATCGTACTACATTCTAACTCATCCAATAATTTGAGCACGGTTTCTTGGTGTTGCTCATTATCCGGATGTGAACTATCGACAACATGGAGAATAAAGTCTGCTTCACTGACCTCCTCCAAGGTGGAGCGAAAGGCTGCGATTAACGTCGTTGGAAGCTGTTGAATAAAACCTACCGTATCGGTTAATAGCACATTCAAACCAGACGGTAATTGCAGCTTTCGAGTAAGTGGGTCTAGTGTTGCAAATAATTTATCTTCTTCTAAAGAATCGCTGTTCGTCAACCGGTTAAAAAGGGTTGACTTTCCAGCATTGGTATACCCGACAATGGCAATTTGAAACACTTCATTTTGTTTTCTACGTTTCCGATATTGATCACGCTGTTTCACAACTTGCTTCAAACGCCTTTTAATGTCATCAATACGCCTTCTAATATGTCTTTGGTCTGTCTCTAACTTAGTTTCACCCGGTCCTCGTGTACCGATACCGGCTCCCAAGCGAGATAATTGGACACCTTGACCACGTAATCTCGGTAATAAGTATTCCAGTTGTGCCAATTCGACTTGAAGCTTACCTTCTTTTGTTTTTGCTCTTGCTGCAAAAATATCTAATATTAGCTGGCTTCTGTCAATTACTCTTCTATCAAAGTAATCACTTAAATTCCGTGACTGCCCTGCAGATAATTCGTCATTTGAAATTACCAGATCAACATCTAGTTCATCTATCCTTTGCTTTATTTCCTCCATTTTACCTTCACCAATATAAAAAGCAGGATGAATTCGTTCCCTATTTTGCGTAATAACATCTACTACGTGACCACCTGCTGTATCGACAAGTGATACTAGTTCTTCTAGAGAAGACGCAAAATAATCATCCTGCAGCTGCGGCTTTTTTACAGCGATAACTACCACTTTTTCTTCGGGCATTGTGCTCATACTCTCCTTAAACTCCTATTATGATTCGTTTTCTCTTGTAAATGACACTTCTTACCAAATCGATTGAATGTCTTCTAGCTTTAAATCATTGCCTGTTAATAAAATAAGTTCATCTGGCGAAATGTTATCTTTGTATAATAATCGTACAGCTTGCATACGAATGGCGTGTTCCACTACATTACGGATAAAACGAGCATTGGAAAAGTTACGATTAGGATCGTTTTTTTGTTTATAGAGGAAATTTCTTAACTTCCATTCCGCATCCTTAGATAATTGATATTCTCTTTCCGATGCCATTTGTCTTGTTATATCCATCAATTGATCCACATCATAGTCAGGAAACTCAAGAATAAATGGAAAGCGCGACTTTAGCCCCGGATTTAATGTAAGAAATCGTTCCATTTCATCAGGGTATCCGGCTAGGATGAGGACAAAATCATTCCCATTATCTTCCATATGCTTTACAAGTGTGTCAATCGCTTCCTTACCAAAATCTCTTTCACCACCACGGGCCAATGAGTACGCTTCATCGATGAACAGTACTCCTCCAATCGCTTTTTGAATAAGAGCACGGGTCTTTTGAGCTGTTTGACCAATATATTCCCCAACTAAATCCGCTCTCTCCGCTTCAATAAAATGACCCTTTGACAGTAAATTCATATCAAAATATATGTTAGCTAATTTTCTCGCGACTGTTGTTTTACCAGTACCTGGATTCCCCTTAAAAAGCATATGCAACACTTGCTTCGTATTGGAAAGCCCCATTTGACTTCGTTTTTCATTTATGATGATCGTGGCATAAATTTCTTTTATTTTACGTTTTAAATCCGTTAATCCAACAAATGACGAAAGTTCTTGATCAATATGAGCAAAAGGGTCTTTGCCTACATATTCCTCATGATTATTGTTATCTATCTTAGTAACTTTATTATCTTGTAAAACAATATTAATTTTACCATTTTTGTGATGAATCTTTTGCGTAGCCAACTTTATCACTCCTTAGTCATGTTATTATACGTCTAGAAGGATAAAGTTGTGACAAATGCCTATAAGCCCCTAAACCATAGAGCAGAATAAAGGTCTGTCCTAGACGATACAACAAATGAGAAAGTTGCAATGTCAAGGACAGACCTATTGTGCTCCACACTTTATTTGAAGGATACACCCTGTTTATTCTTTATCAAGATTGACATTTTTAGCTGGTGCAAAAGTGGAAATAGCATGTTTAAAAATCAGCTGCTGCTTTCCTTCTGATTCTAACAATACAGTAAAATTATCAAACGCTTTGACGATTCCTCTTAACTGAAAACCATTTGTTAAAAATACAGTAACGGAAATATGCTCTTTTCTTAATTGATTTAAATATTGGTCTTGAATGTTTACTGATTGCGCCACCTAAGTTTCCTCCTCTTTTCTGTCTATACTATTATATTTCTACTTAACTTTTAAGAAATCCTGCTAAATCATGTAAAATCTCATTAACTTTTTCACTTACGGTTAATGGTGTAACTTGATACCAATGAACATCCATTTTGTTTTTAAACCATGTATATTGTCGTTTAGCATACCTTCTTGAATTACGCTTTAGTAATTCAACGGAGCTCTCTAATGACGTCTCTCCTTTAAGATACGGAATTAATTCTTTATACCCAATCGCCTTCATCGATGAAGCATTCTCATATCCGCAATTGATTAGTTGTTGAACCTCTTCTAACAATCCCGCACGAATCATCTCATCTATCCGCAGATTAATTCGTTCATATAACAAGGAACGCTCCATTTCTAAGCCGATTAACATCGAATCATAGGGCATTTCTTCTTGTTGTTGTGATTGATATTCCGTCATCGTTAATCCCGTTTTCTCATATACTTCTAATGCCCGAATAACTCTTCGATAATTATTAGGATGTATTTTTTCTGCTTGTGTTGGATCAACTTGTTTTAATCGATCATACAATGGCTCTATTCCATATTGGTTCATTTCGGCTTCAAGTGATTTCGTTAAAGCATCATCTCGCTTTTCTTTAGAAAAGTGGTAATCATATAGCACGGATTGTATGTAAAGACCACTTCCACCAACGATAATAGGAATGTGGTTTCGATCTGATATTTCCTTTATGTATTTTTGAACATAGTATTGAAAATCCGCAACCGAAAAGCTCTCGTGAGGATCTTTTATATCAATCATATGGTGCGGAATCCCTTGCATTTCCTCTTTCTTAATCTTTGCTGTACCAATATCCATGCCTCTATATACTTGCATGGAATCACCACTAATAATTTCTCCATTAAACTTTTTGGCAACTTCAATGCTTAAGTTTGTTTTCCCTACAGCAGTAGGACCAACAATAGCTATAACCTTTTGTTTCATTCATCTTCCCCTAATAATTCATTCTATTATTTATATGCACGATATGCAGATAGCATCCAAACATATTTTTCATAGCTTCCTAGAAGCGTAATTAATAAGTCCTTTGTAGGCTCGTCATTTCTTTCGTCTGCAAGCTTAAATCCGACTTCTTTAATCTCTGCAATGAGTTGTTTGTAATCGTCATGTAGTTGATCGAGTATTTCATCTTCTTTATCATCTGCGCTTGCTTCTACTAACGTCGCTTCTTTTAAGTATTTTGACATTGTTGCTAATGGTTTACCATCAATCATTAATATTCTCTCCGCTACTTCATCAAGGTCTTCTGCGAATTTGGCATACATTTCTTCAAACAATGCATGTAGTTGAAAAAAATGCCTTCCTTGAACAAACCAGTGATAACGATGTAGTTTTACATACATAACAAATTGATTCGATAGTAATTGATTTAAAAAATTTATCAGCTTTTGATTTTCCATCTGCACTCCACCTCTTTTGCTACTAAAAAAAGCAGTACCCTTCTAAAACTGGACATATCATCCCTTATTCTTAGGCTTTTATTACTAGCATTATCGAAGTGCAGATGAAATATACCTATTACATCACACGTTTAAACATTTTTTCTAACTCATACGTAGAAAAATGAATGATGATTGGCCGACCATGTGGGCATGTAAATGGATCAGTCGTTTTTCTTAAATCTTCCAGCAAGCGAAACATGTCATCATGGTTTAAGTGATGATTCGCTTTGATGGAACGTTTGCATGACATTAAAATGGCCGCTTCTTCCCGTATCGACTCTATATTAATTCGTTCATCATCCATAATTTGCTCTATCATTTCGCGAATGACCTCTTCTTCAAATCCCTTTGGAAACCAGTTTGGATAGGATCGAATAATATACGTTTGATTACCAAAATCTTCGAAGAATAGTCCAACATTTTCTAATTCATCTCGGTAATGTTCAATAAAGATAGACTCCTGCTTTGAAAACTCGAATGTTAATGGAATTAGCAGTTCTTGAACCTCATTGGTTGTGTTTCCTAACTTTTTCTTAAAGAATTCATATTTAATTCTCTCCTGTGCAGCATGCTGGTCAATCATATAAAATCCATTCTCATTTTGAGCAAGAATATAGGTGCCATGTAGCTGGCCAATTGGATACATGGTTGGAACTCGCTCTTCAGAAGGAATGACTTCTTCTTGTACTACAGGAGTCGGTGTAGTTACTTCTTCCGGTTCAGAATCAAATCGTTCTTCTTTTTCTTGATTATGATGGTGCTTCCCATCCTGTTCTACCATACTTTCTTGTTTTACTTCTGGTTGGTACGCTGGATAATTATCCAATTTACTCGTAGGTTCTATCGTTTCCTTTAAAAGGGTAGCAGACCGATCAAAATCCATTGTATGTTGAATCGATGGTCTAGGCTTTTCCACCGGTTTTTGTTCAATCTCTGGAATTAGTCTAGTTTGTCTAAATGTATCTTGTATCAGCTGCTCAACTAGTGTAAACAATTCTTTATCTTTACTAAAACGAGCCTCTAATTTCGTTGGATGGACATTAACATCAACTAAATAAGGATCCATTTCGATTGCTAGAACTGCAATCGGCGACCGCCCAATAGGTAGCAGCGTATGGTATCCACGAATTATCGCTTGATTCAACGGTATACTTTTAATATAACGACCATTTAATAGAATAGAAATGTAATTTCGTGATGCACGAGTGATTTCTGGCTTAGCGATAAACCCACTAATCTTGAAATCTAAAGTCTCCCCTTTAATAGGTAACATCTTCCTCGCGACACCCATTCCATATATTTGCGCGATTACTTGTAGTAAATCTCCAGTACCAGGCGTTTTAAATAAAGATTTCCCGTTATGTGTTGCCTCAAACCGAACTTCTGGATGGGATAATGCTAGCCTATTTAATAGATCTGTAATATGACCAAGCTCCGTGTGAATAGTCTTCATATATTTTAAACGGGCAGGTGTATTATAGAATAGGTCTGACACGGTTATCTCAGTACCTTTTCTAGCATCACTTTTCCCCCGCTCCGTTACGATGCCACCTTCAAGGGATAAGTACGTTCCAGCAGCATCCCCTTGAGAAGTTCTAATCGTTAATCTACTTACAGACGCGATACTCGCTAACGCCTCCCCACGAAATCCAAGCGTATGAACATGGAATAAGTCGGATTCATTTCTTATTTTACTCGTTGCATGGCGAAGAAAAGCTCGTTCCACATCCTCTTCAACCATCCCTTCACCATCGTCTGTAATTTTAATTTGCTCTAAGCCTGCTTCATGTAATTCTATTTTTATCCAGGTACTACCAGCATCAATACTATTTTCAACTAATTCTTTGACAACAGAGGCCGGTCTTTCCACAACCTCTCCTGCTGCTATTTTATTCGCTAGTGAATCTGGCATTTGAAATATTTTCATTAGAAAGAACCCTTTCTATTCATTACTACTTTGATATCATGTTTTGTTTCACTAATTTTTGCAAGCGATGTAATTCGTTCATGGCCTCTAACGGAGTCATATCAAATAAATCGATTTGATTTATTGCCTCTACTAGTTTCCTATCTTCCTGAGAAGGTGTAATCTTCTCCTTCACTGGTTTTTCTTCCTCCTCGAATAAGGAAAGCTGATTGGACTCTTGGATATTCTCCTTCACCTCATGACTTTCTAATTGCTCTAAAATAACACTCGCTCGTCCGATTAATTTATCAGGTAGGTTTGCAAGTTTAGCTACATGAATTCCATAGCTTTTGTCTGCTGCCCCTTCTTTTATTTGGTGTAAAAAGACGACATTTCCCTCATATTCTTCCGCACGTACATGAATATTTCGTAATCTAGCTAGATTTTCTTCTAGTGCCGTTAGTTCATGATAATGCGTAGAAAATAAAGTCTTAGCATGAATATGATCATGTATATATTCAACAATAGCTTGGGCAAGGGCCATACCATCATACGTACTAGTGCCTCGTCCAATCTCATCTAACAGGATTAGACTCCGCTCTGTTGCATGCTCAATGGCATGATTCGCCTCCAACATTTCGACCATGAAAGTACTTTGTCCGGATACAAGATCATCGGCAGCACCAATCCGAGTAAAGATTTGGTCAAAAATCATCAACTCCGCTTCATCACATGGTACGAAACAACCAATTTGCCCCATAATAGCGATTAATGCTAGCTGTCTCATATACGTGCTTTTACCAGACATATTCGGACCGGTGATTAATAGAATACTCTTCTCATCATCTAACACGATGTCATTCGGGACAAATGTTCCAACGTTCATCACCTGTTCAATTACAGGATGTCTACCATTTTTCACTTGAAGCTTATTTTCCGAAAACGTAGGACGATGATAATTATTAGCTTCACTGACAGTAGCAAAAGCTTGTAAAACATCAATTTTACTTACAACATCTGCCAAAAATTGAATTCTAGGAATTTGCGCTTTAATTTGCTCCCGTATTTCTGTAAATAATGTGTATTCTAATTCAACACTTTTTTCTTCTGCTTCTAAAATCAGCTGCTCTTTTTCTTTTAATTCAGGGGTAATAAATCGCTCTGCATTCGTTAACGTTTGCTTTCGCTCATATTTCCCTTCAGGTAACAGGTGTAAGTTAGCCTTCGTCACTTCAATATAATAACCAAACACCCGATTATACCCAATCTTTAATGATTTAATATTGGTTTCTTGCTTTTCCTTTTGCTCAAGTTCTGCAATCCATTTCTTTCCGTTTCTAGATGCGTCACGATAAGTGTCAAGCTGCTCGTTGTAACCATCCTTAATAATGGATCCTTCTTTAATGGAAATAGGTGGATCTTCCATAATACTTTGTTCTAGCAAATGAACTAAGTCCTCTGGATATTCTAGCGGTGTTGCTAAACTACTAATTTCTTTATTATCAATAGTCGAAAGTAGTCCTTTTATCTCTGGAATCCGTTTTAACGATTTTTTTAATTGTATAAGATCTCTTGCATTCACATTACCAAATGCAATCCTTCCAGCTAATCGCTCTAAATCATAGACAGATTTCAAACTATCTCGTAGTGCATCTCTCTCCATGAATGACTGATAAAATCCTTCCACCGCTTCTAACCGTTTCTCTATTTGTATGCGATCTAGTAGTGGACGTTCTAGCCATTTTTTTAACATACGCGAACCCATTGCAGTGACTGTCTTATCTAACACCCACAATAGACTACCGTGTCTTCCTTTGCGAAGTATTGTTTCTGTCAGCTCTAGGTTTCGTTTCGAAAACATATCCAGAGAAAGGAAGTGATCAAGCTCTAGTACTTCTGCCTGCTTTAAATGATCTAGTGACCTTTTTTGTGTATGTTGGACGTAATTTAATATCCTACTAAAAGCTTTCACTAATCTTTCATCATTTAGATTCTCACAAATGTCACGATACTCACCATTGAATGTAACCTCATCTTGATAGGATAATGTTACGTGTAACCGATCTGTTAATTGCTTTTGTAATTCCTCAGGGAGTTCAGAAGAGATAACAATCTCTTTAATCGGTTGATTATAAAACTCATGAATGACACGATCAAAATCAGAAGCAATCTGGGCAATGCGGCTCTCACCAGTGGAAAGATCACAATATACAATCACAAATGATCCATCATGAAAATGGGATAAACTGGCGATATAATTATTGTTCCGTTCATTTAACATAGCACTTTCCATTACAGTACCTGGTGTAATCAGTTGTACTACTTCACGCTTCACCACACCTTTGGCGGTCTTAGGATCCTCCACCTGCTCACAAATGGCTACTTTATACCCTTTTTCTACAAGATTCTTTATATAGTTTTCCGCTGCATGGTATGGTATACCACACATTGGAATAGGATCTTCTTTTCCTCCATCACGTTTCGTTAACGTAATTTCTAATTCTCTAGATGCCTGAATCGCATCATCAAAAAACATTTCGTAAAAATCGCCTAAGCGGAAAAATAGAAATGCATCTTTATATTCTGCTTTTATCTTTAAATATTGTTCCATCATCGGTGTATATTTTGCCATTACAAAATCCTCCAAAAGCCTACATATTATTCTATTATTATAGCATAAAATGAAAAGAAGGACTTATAGCTCAATTTACCAAAAAAAAACTTACGAGGAACATCCCCGTAAGTTGATTAATCTTTACTTCTACTAGTTGAACTACTTTCTAGAAAGTCTGGATTTAAATCACTCAATTCATCCTCGGTTAGTGCGTAATCCCAGCTTTCCTCTTCATCTTGATGTTTGTGAGCTTTAGGTTTTACTTTAACAAATACTTTTGTTTCGCCTAGCACTTGAACCAAAAATTCTCTTTCAATGTCTACAAGAATTTTATTTCCTTGGTTTGAAATTCTGCACTCCAAGCAATTAGGTTGTTGTAATACTTTACAAATCACATCATAATCATCGTTAATGCAATTCTCATCTAAAACACCTAGAGGGATATAGTCACAGTATGTTACTCGCTCTGTAACTACCTCTGTTTTTGTATTATCGTTATAAGAATACCAAATATTAATCTCATAGCTTCCGTTAACTTCAATGGTATCCTCTGATTTTTTCTTTGCATTATATAGATGATTTATTACCCAGCATCCAAGGATACTTGTAGGTCTATGTGATGGCGAAACGGAATGAGTTGCCTGTGTGAATTTTTTACCCTTACCGATAACCGCTTTTGTAATTATTTCTCGGTAGTCTTTATCTAGAAAACTCATAATGACGTAAACCTCCTCTTTTTTCATAGTCATTTTATGCAAGACAAATACCTAAAGTGCATAATGAATGAAGAAAGAGTAAAAAGGAATTTCGCAAAATGGGCAATAACCGTTTCACAGCAGGGCTTTTAAGGTTAATGGGAAAGCAAAAGAGCCTTTATAGCAGTCTCTTTAATTCTCACTTATTCCTAATTTATGTAAATGGTCACTATTATGATTTTTCAACTACTAACACGTTTAATCATGATTTCCTTATAGTACGATTTTACAAAGTCTTCGTAAAGTGAAAAAGTGGCTGAGAATAAAACTAAAAGAATTAAAACTAAATCCTCTTGTATCCCAGCCACTTCCGCTATTCTTTTCTATTTACATGCTTACTTCTTTAAGAGCGACCGCTTAATGGTCACAACCTACACTATTTTTTTCTCCTGTAGCTGTTTTCCCTGATAGTGGATCTCCACCAGTTGATTCAATTACTTTATTCGTTACTTCGCGTGCGATCGTTTTAGACACGAGCTGCAATACGTCATTGACAACGATTTGAGTTTCTTTAAATTCCTGTACAATTGGAATTTCGTCAATTTCTGCTTGTAGACGATCTATCTCTTCCTCTATACGTTTTAGCGCCTCTCTTTTTTCATAGGCTTGGAAGTTAACTGCTTGCTTCTGTAACGTCTTAATTTTTTGGATCAATTTTTGAACTTTTTTATTTTCATTGATCTTTGCTTCCACTTGCTTAAACCGATCAATTTCTTCTGTATTAGCAAGCATATCGGCTAATTTTTTTGCTTCTTCTAATATTTGTGTACGAGTATATTCAGCCATTTATTTCACCTCTACTGTATTTTCAACCATTACACCGTTCAATGACCATGTCTTTGCTTCGGTTATTTTTACCTCTACAATTTTACCAATTGCAGATTTTGGTCCTTTGAAGTTAACTAGTTTGTTCTTCTCTGTATATCCAGCCAGAACGTCAGGATCTTTTTTACTTTCGCCTTCAACTAGTACTTTGACAACTTTATTCTCATACGACTTCATGGAAGCCGCAGATTGCTTGTTGACAAGTTCATTTAAACGATAAAGACGTTTCTTCTTTACTTCTTCTGGCACATCATCTTTCTTCTTAGCTGCAGGTGTACCTTCACGAGGAGAGTAGATAAACGTATACGCAGCCTCGAACCCAACTTCTTCTACAAGTGACATCGTTTCCTCAAATTGTTCTTCCGTTTCATTCGGGAATCCTACTATAATATCAGTTGTTAATGTTACATTCGGAATAGCTTCACGGATTTTGCGAACTAACTCAAGATAATCTTCACGTGTATATTTACGATTCATTCGTTTTAAAACTTCATTACTACCAGATTGTACTGGTAGGTGAATGTGGTCAAGTAAGTTTCCACCTTTTGCTAGAACTTCAATCAGATGATCATCAAAGTCTCTAGGATGGGATGTTGTAAAACGAACACGTGGGATATCAATTTTATGGATATCATCCATTAAATCACCGAAACGATACTCGATATCCTCAAAATCCTTACCATAAGCATTAACATTCTGGCCAAGCAACGTAATCTCTTGATAACCTTGAGCAGCTAATTGACGGATTTCCTGTATAATATCTTCTGGTCTACGGCTTCTTTCCTTACCTCTTGTCATTGGAACGATACAGTAAGTACAGAACTTGTCACAGCCATACATAATATTTACCCATGCTTTAATCTTCCCATTTCGGACCTTTGGAAGGTTTTCAATAATGTCCCCTTCTTTGGACCACACTTCGACCACTTGGGCCTTTCCAAACATTGCTTCTTTTAATAAATGTGGTAAACGATGGATATTATGTGTACCGAATACTAAGTCAATATGCTGATGTTTCTTCATGATACGATCAACGACAGACTCTTCTTGAGACATACACCCACAAACACCTAGGATTAGATCCGGCTTCTCAACCTTTAGTGGCTTTAAGTGTCCGATTTCTCCAAACACCTTATTCTCCGCGTTTTCGCGTATAGCACAGGTATTGAGTAAGATAAGATCTGCTTCACTTGTTTCTGTAGTGGACTCATATCCCATTTCTGTGAGAATACCTGCCATGACTTCCGTATCATGTTCATTCATTTGACAACCATATGTACGGATGAGAAACTTCTTCCCTTTTCCGATTTCCTGCATATCTTCTGGAATACTAAAGTCATAATGAAATTGTACTTCTTCTCTACGACGCTTTCTAGCTTTCTTTAAATCAGGTGGTTGATAACTAGTTTGAAAATATTTGGCAATTAAATCATCACTAGACATTTTCTTTAAACGTTCCATATTATCTTGCTCTGAATTAAATTCAGTAGATTGAACTGGATTTATTTGTGCTTGTTCTAGTCGTTGTTTTTCATTCATCAGACGATCTCCTTTCTAATGGTCAGGAAAAAATATGTATCATTACTCATTATTACAGTATAAAGCCTTTCCAAGAATTTAACAATAATTGTGAGAAAACGACACAATTAAATTTAATCTATTCTTCACTTGTAATAGTGGCGGCTGGTGCTTAATATAAACCGGATAAAGGTACCGACTAGCAACTTTCTTACAACGAGATAAAATACTTGGACAATATAATGCTTCAAGCAAAAATAAAAGTGCTACGCATATTAGCGTAACACTATGTATTCAGTAGGCTATCTTGGTTCAACAATTAATTTAATTGCTGTTCTTTCCTCGTTGTCGATCATAATGTCTGTAAAGGCAGGAATACAAATTAAATCCACTCCACTAGGGGCCACAAATCCTCTAGCGATTGCAACTGCTTTGACGGCCTGGTTAAGTGCTCCAGCGCCTATAGCTTGAATTTCTGCTGTGCCACGTTCGCGTAATACATTCGCAAGTGCTCCCGCTACTGAATTTGGGTTTGATTTAGCTGAGACCTTTAATATTTCCAATACTAGTACCTCCTTCATTTCCTATTATAGTTCCTACTGCTACTATATTCTCTTAACCGTTAGCTTATAACCTCATTATGCATCAACAATTCGAAAAATTCAAATACCCCTACTACTTGAAGTCCTATGAAAAGAAAGGATGATCTTCATTAATCATGATTCTCTCAATTTTAGTTGCTTTTCCATTTTCCTCATTAATAGATACTAATACCCCATTTAATTGATTGCGCCCATTGGTATCTGGTTCAAATCGAACAGGTAAACTGGTTAAAAATCGTTTCAGTACCGCCTCCCGTTCAACTCCTAGAATTCCATCATAAGGTCCAGTCATCCCTACATCTGTAATATATGCCGTACCACCTGGTAAAATGCGATTATCTGCTGTTTGTGTATGTGTATGCGTACCAACTACTGCACTTACACGGCCATCTACATACCAACCCATCGCTTGTTTTTCACTTGTAGCTTCAGCATGAAAGTCTAAAAAGATTAGATTAGTTCTTTTTTTAGCTTCCGCAATTAATTCATCTGCTTTTGTAAATGGATCGTCTATTGCAGGTAAAAATGTACGCCCTTGTAAATTCATAACTGCAATTTCAATTCCATTTATGTTAATAAAGGTTAACCCTTTTCCTGGGGTTCCTTCTGGAAAATTAGCAGGTCTAATTAAATTCTTCGCATCATCTATAAATTCAAAGATGTCCTTCTTATCCCAAGTATGGTTCCCCATTGTAATCACTTGTGCACCAAGTCCCATAAATTGTTTATAAATTTTCTCGGTAATTCCCTTACCTGAAGCAGCGTTTTCTCCATTTATAATGATGGCATGCGGTTTATATTTGTCTTTTAATCTAGGTAAATATTCTTGTACCATATCTCTTCCAGGAGATCCAAAAACATCTCCAATAAATAAAATCTTCATCGTAATAATCATCCTTATCATTTCAATATGTTATTAGTTTTTCATATCCTTTAGCTAATGTCAAAGTAATCCAATGAAAAAAGGACATATAAAAAGTGGGGGCTATTATCCCCCACTTACTTCATTACCGGTTATTTAGCATATTCTACTGCTCTCGTTTCACGAATTACAGTCACTTTAATATGACCTGGATAATCAAGCTCACTTTCAATACGTTTACGAATATCTCTTGCAATACGTGCAGAATCTATATCATCTATTTCATCCGGCTTCACCATGATTCGAATCTCTCTTCCGGCTTGGATGGCAAATGATTTTTCAACACCTGCGAACGACTCAGAAATTTCTTCTAACTTCTCTAGACGTTTAATATAATTTTCCAATGTTTCACTTCTAGCACCTGGTCGTGCAGCAGATAAAGCATCAGCAGCTGCTACTAGTACTGAAATGATAGAAGTAGGTTCTTCATCACCATGGTGAGAAGCAATCGCATTGATTACAACTTCGTGTTCTTTGTATTTCGTTGCAAGCTCTTTACCAATTTCAACGTGGCTTCCTTCCACTTCATGATCAATTGCTTTCCCGATATCATGAAGTAATCCAGCTCTTCTTGCCAATCTTACATCTTCACCTAATTCAGCAGCAAGTAAACCTGATAAATATGCAACTTCTGTTGAATGTTTCAATACGTTTTGACCATAGCTTGTACGATATTTTAGGCGACCGAGAATTTTAATTAGATCAGGATGTAGACCATGTACACCAACCTCAAATGTTGTTTCTTCCCCAACTTCTCGTATATACTCATCCACTTCACGACGAGCTTTATCCACCATTTCTTCAATTCTCGCTGGGTGAATTCTACCGTCCTGTACGAGTTTTTCTAAAGCTATACGAGCAGTTTCTCTACGAATCGGGTCAAAACCAGATAGAATGACTGCTTCTGGTGTATCATCAATGATTAAATCGATTCCTGTTAACGTTTCTAATGTACGAATGTTTCGACCTTCACGACCAATAATACGACCTTTCATTTCATCATTAGGAAGATTCACAACAGATACAGTAGTCTCAGCAACGTGGTCTGCAGCACAGCGTTGTAAAGCTAAAGATAAGATGCTTTTTGCTTTCTTATCTGCTTCTTCTTTGGCACGATTCTCAGATTCTTTAACCATAATTGCTGATTCATGTGCTAATTCCTTTTCAAGTCGCTCTAAAATGATGCTTCTTGCCTGATCAGTAGTATATCCAGAAATGCGCTCAAGCTCCGTTTGCTGCTCATGTAACATTGCTTCCACTTTGCTTTCCATTTCTTCAATTTGTTGTTGTTTTTCTGTAAGCGATTGTTCACGTTTTTCAAGCATCAACTCACGCTTATCCAATGTTTCACTTTTTCTATCCAGATTTTCTTCTCTTTGCATCAGGCGATTTTCTTGCTTTTGTACTTCAGAACGACGTTCACGTAATTCTTGCTCTGTCTGCTGACGAAGTTTATGATTCTCATCCTTCGCCTCAAGAAGCGCCTCTTTTTTAGCGGCATCTGCATTTCGATGTGCTTCTTCAACTATTTGCTTTGCTAAATTCTCCGCACTGGAAATTTTAGCTTCTGCTATAGATTTACGAATCAGATAACCAACAAACAAACCGACTATAAGGAATAATAAGGCAAGCAAAATGGAGATGAGTAGATTTAAATCTTCCACGTTTTCACCTCCTCTTGCTATAAAATTGTTTCGGTTCATTCATTTAAATTGTCGGCATGTACCATATTCAATGAATAATTTAAAATCGTATAATAAAAATATAAAATTATACAATTTAATTTTATCTGTCCCGAAAAATAATGTCAAGGAATCGACAAAAATAAAGTGAATATATTTTCCAATAATTAGTATACAAAAAAAGGTCTATTCACCCAACATATACGCATTAAAGAATAGCATATATGGTAAAGGTGAAAGACCCTTTTACAATTTCAGTCAACAAATTGCTTAAACATCAAGTGTTTCTTGTTCTGGCTCGCCTTCTTCTCGTTCCACTTCACCATCTAGTTGATAGTGATCACGAATAGCCTGATGAATTTCATCCATAATATCTTGATTTTCTTTTAAGAATACTTTAGCATTCTCTCTACCTTGCCCTAACCTTTCACCTTGGTAAGCATACCAAGCCCCACTTTTCTGAACAACATCTAAATCGGAACCGATATCAAGTATTTCACCTTCTATAGAAATACCCTCACCATACATAATATCGACTTCTGCTGTTTTAAATGGTGGTGCTACTTTGTTTTTAACAACTTTTATTTTCGCTCTATTACCAATCATATCATTACCTTGTTTCAATGTTTCCGCACGACGTACTTCTAATCTAACAGATGAATAGAATTTCAAGGCACGTCCACCAGGAGTAGTTTCTGGATTACCAAACATAACACCGATTTTCTCACGGACTTGGTTAATGAAAATGGCAGTGGTTTTCGACTTATTGATCGCACCAGAAAGTTTTCTTAAAGCTTGTGACATCAGTCTAGCTTGTAGTCCCATATGGGAATCTCCCATTTCTCCCTCAATTTCTGCTTTCGGAACTAATGCAGCTACTGAGTCCACTACTAGAATATCTACTGCTCCACTACGCACTAATGCTTCCGCTATTTCTAATGCTTGCTCACCTGTATCCGGTTGAGATAGTAATAATTCATCTATATTAACACCTAGTGCTCTTGCATATGTTGGATCAAGTGCATGCTCCGCATCAATAAATGCAGCTTGTCCACCTTCTTTTTGTGCCTCGGCAATCGCATGTAAAGCGACGGTTGTCTTACCAGAAGATTCTGGTCCATATATTTCAATAATTCTTCCTTTCGGATATCCACCTATACCTAGTGCGATATCCAATGCTAGAGAGCCACTAGAGGTGGTCGCTAGTTTCTGACCCGCTTGTTCTCCTAATTTCATGACGGAACCTTTACCGAACTGCTTTTCTATTTGCTTTAAAGCCATGTCTAAGGCCTGTTTTCTATCACTCAACGAAACTACCTCCTTAAATTAACTATTTCTATCATACATTGTTTTTATCATTTTGCCAAGCAAAAAAACGAATAAATGTTCCCCTTTTTTTATAAGGTATTTTCCTTTTAAAAATCGATTACAGGCATTTCCATAGACCTATAATCGATTTTTATTGAAATATTAATCGAGTAAATTCTGTTTTAATAGATTAAATATAAGTTCAAAACCTTTCATAACAGCACGATGGCGTATACCAGCTCTATCCCCTATCAATTCAAATTTCTCGACAAGGTGAACTTTATCTTGCACAAACACAGAAACATAAACTGTCCCCACTGGTTTCCCTTCGACAGCATTTGGACCAGCAATTCCGGTAAAACTAATGCCAATACTAGAATGTAGCTTTTGAGCTACATTTTTAGACATTTCCAATGCACATTCTCTACTAACCGTCCCATAAGATGTAAGAATTTCCTCCGAAACCCCTAATACATCTCGCTTTACTGATTCGTCATAGCAAACAATCGAACCTTTGCAGACTTCAGAGGCACCAGGTACGGAGATGATTTTCTCGATAAACTTCCCACCGGTTAGACTTTCTGCTGAGGCAAGGGTTAGTTTTAGCTCTTTTAAATGATTGATAATAGATTGTTCAATCGTTTCATCATTCATTCCGACATAGAATGGATGAACCTTAGCTAATACGTTTGCCTTTGTTTCTTCTAACATAGCGATAGCTTCATCTTCACTGGCTGCTTTAGCTGTTAATCGTAGTACAATGCCATTACTTTGTGCTAATGGTGCAATGGTTGGGTTTTGTTGCTGCTCCATTATCTCTTTTAGTTCATGTTCAAGTTTCGATTCTCCAATTCCAATAAATCTTAGAACATACGATTTAATGATTTCCGTTAGATTCAATTCTTTTCTTAAAATGGGTAAGACCTCATCTACCATAATCGCTTTCATCTCACGAGGAACACCTGGCAAGAAAATCCAAATCGTATCATTGTAGTGAACGAGCATACCTGGTGCCATTCCAACTGGATTATGAAAAACTAGAGAATCCTTAAATACCCTTGCTTGTTTACGATTATTTGGGGTCATTTGACTATTCTGTTTAGCAAAAACAGCCTCTATTTTCTCCATGGAAGCAGGATGTTCTACCATTGTTAAACCGCTCATTAATTGAAATGCTTCTCGGGTTAAATCATCATCTGTAGGACCAAGCCCTCCCGTAACAATAACCACATCAGATCGGTCGTTAGCCAAAGCAAACGTATCTTTAACTCTGGTCAAATTATCTCCGACAACACCATGATAATAGACGTTTATCCCTTGGAGAGCGAGTTTTTCCGAAATCCATTGTGCATTTGTATTAGCTATTTGGCCTAACAAAAGTTCTGTACCAACAGCAATAATTTCTGCTTTAATCTGCTTCATTATTTAGAATCCCTCATAACATGAATATTTTTGGCAAAATAGTCGTAACCAGAAAGTACGGTAAAGAATAATGCCACATAAAGCATGATTGTAGCAAATGGAAAACCAACAAAAGAGAATGGGAAATTATGTAATAAAAGTGCTGCTATAGCAATCATTTGCGTAGCGGTTTTTAATTTTCCCATTTTCCCTGCCGCGAGAACAATCCCTTCACCAGCAGCAACTAGTCGAAGTCCTGTTACAGCGAACTCTCTACTAATAATAATAATCACTACCCATGCAGGTGCTGCTCCAATTTCAACTAATAAGATTAAAGCGGCAGAAACTAATAATTTATCTGCCAAAGGATCTAGAAATTTCCCTAAATTGGTAACTAGATTATGCTTTCTAGCATAATGACCATCAATCCAGTCCGTTGCAGAAGCAATAATAAAAAGTAAAGCAGCGATAAAATGGGATACTGGTAAAGTATTATCACCAATAGACCATTCTCCCCAATTTAAAGGAAGGCTCATTAATAGAATAAAAATAGGTATTAATAAAATTCTGGATAGGGTAATTCGATTTGGTATATTCATCTTTCATACTCCTTCATAATAAAGGGATAAAGAGGCTGGGACAAAACTAAAACAAAGGTAATAAAAAACGAACAATCACCACATTAGCCCCGGAAATATACGGAGACTCCTGTGGGAGGAAAGGCATCGGTGAGACTCCGGAAGAGCTTTAGCTCTGAGGAGGCTTACCAGCCGCCCACGGAACGCGTAGTATATTTCCGGGGCGGGTTTGATGCGCTAACTTTTATGTTCGGTTTATCCTATGTTCGAAATAGTTTTGTCCCATCCTCTTTTATCCTATTCATTTGATTCAACTACGTTTAACCATAAACGTTGATGGTCTGCTCCTCTTAATGTTGGATCAACAGGATATTCTAACTCAACACCATTTATTTTAACAGTTAAACCTGGTGTATTACCAATATTCAGTAAGATACGTGTTTCACCAGTTAAGTCTAATTCAACCGGTTCATTAGCTGTTACAATTGCTCCATAGAATTTTTGACCATTTGCATTATCTACATCAAGCCATACATCTTGAGTAGCAATAAACTCTAGATTTAATTCCTCACCAACATTGGTCAATTCAAGCTCAGATTGTGGTCTTGGTACTTGCCCTTCTTCAGTAACAACTATGCTAAGCTCTTGATCTTCTACATTTTCTTCTGTATCATCACCGGCATCAGTAGGATCTTCGGTAGACTCTTCATCTGTTTCGTTTTCACCATTCTCATCTACATTACCGGTATTCGGATTACTATTTTCGGATCGGTAAAACTCACCTTCATTTTGTTCGATTGGCGTCTCTTCATCTTTTGCATCATTCTTCGTTGTAAACCACCAAGCTAAAAAGAGAATACCAATGATTAATATAACAACAGTTAAAGTAGGAATAAATGAGAAGATAGCACTACTTTTCGTTGGCATATTATCCTTTCTCGACCGTTGAATCCTTGTATATTGCGTGGTAGTATCCTCCTCTGGCGAAGGGATATCTTCCTTATATTCCTCCATCAGTTCATTGGGATCTAGTCCAACCGCAATTGCATATTCCTTAATAAATGCCTTCGCATAAAACTTTCCTGGTAAAACAGAGAAATTTTCTTCTTCTATTGCAACAAGATATCTTTTCTGTATTTTTGTCGTATCTTGAAGCTCTTCAAATGAAATGTCATTTGCAATTCTTGCTTCTTTTAATCTCGCACCTATTCCCATATTAACACCATCCATTTAATAATCGAACATTGAAAAACCATTATCCTGATTAAATTGCGTATTTTCCACTACTTCATATGTAATTTCCTCGTCCTCATCACTTCGTAGTTCTATAATGTAATCAAAATCTTCAATATTATACTCTGTAGATTGTACAAATATATCCGGATGCTCCACTACTTTAATTGCTGGAAGCTGCATTATTTCACGAATTAATTGCCAATGCTTTTCACTTGCCTTTCGATGTGAAACAATACCATCAATAATAAAAATATTATCACTACTATATTCTCCAGCTATTAATTCATTACGTACTGTTTGTTTAATCAGCGTACTGGATACGAATAACCATCGTTTATTTGCACATACACTAGCAGCAACTATGGACTCCGTTTTCCCAACTCGAGGCATTCCTCTAATCCCAATTAATTTATGACCATCTTGTTTATATAATTCAGCCATAAAATCAACTAGGATTCCAAGTTCATCACGAACAAAGCGAACCGTCTTACGGTCATCTGCATCCCGATGTATGTATTTGCCATGTCTCACTGCTAAACGATCACGTAATTTTGATTTACGTAGCTTGGTCACTTGAATCGTGTCCATCGTTTGTAAGATTAGTCGTAAACGTGTAATCTGTTCGTTATTATCAGCAAGCAGCAACATACCTCTTCGACCGTTTTCGACACCGTTAATGGTTACAATAAAAATCGAAAGCATCCCTAGCAAAGAAGATATCTCCCCTAATAAACCAGGGCGATTAATTTGAATTTCATATTCTAAATACCATTCTGTTTTTGCCACTCAAAACTCTCCATTTCCCAAATTAACCCCAAAGTACCTATACCTTTATAATATATGATTTTGACTATTGTTTAAAGCTATTAATTCAAATTATCCTTAAAGATTTATATTTTTGAATATAAAAGAGGCCGGGACAAAAGAATTTATCTTAAAGAAAAACCGAATGATGAACAAGGACCCCGCTCCGGAAATATACTTCGCTTTCCGCGGGCGGCTGGTGAGCCTCCTCGTGCTACGCACTACGGGGTCTCACCTATGCCTATCCTCCCGCTGGAGTCTACGTATATTTCCGGAGCTAGTATCGTGTATCATTCGGTTTAACATTTAATTCTTTTCGTTTTGTCCTAACCTCTTTTATAGCAGTTGTTCGATTATTGATTAGCTTGATTTTGGACTAATTTTACCATGGAATTGGCGATTGCTTGCTGCTCTTCTTTGGAAGCTGCATTCCATAGTTCACGAAGCACCGCTTCCTCACTATTTTTTGCATCAACACTTTTGGCAAGATAATCTCCAACCTCATAAGCCACTTGTGAAATGGTGTCTTGAGACATCCCTTGTGACTGAGCTTGTTCTAATCTATTAGCTAAAAATTGCTTCCATGAGTCAAAGTTGTCAAGTACAGACATGTTCATTCCTCCTTCTCATAATACATCATGCATAGTATTTGATTTTTTTTATTGATTATGCATGATTTACTAGGAAGAAAGAAAATATTTAGTCCCATCCACCACTAATACGCAATATTTCTCCATGTATATATGCACCTTGCTGACTTAGCAAAAAAGTAACAGCATTGGCTACATCTTCAGGCTTCCCAGGACGATTAAGCGGAATTTCTTCCATTAATTGCGCCTTTTCTTCCTGTGATAATGGATTCATCTTAGTATCGATAAACCCCGGACTAATTGCATTGACTGTAATTCCACTTGGTCCAACTTCCTTTGCCAAGGCCTTTACGAATGCATTTTGCGCTCCTTTAGCAGTCGAATAAACCACTTCATAACTTGCGCCAATTTCCCCCCAAATAGAGGAAATCATAATGATCTTCCCAGATTTTCTTCTTATCATATCAGGTAGGATACTTTTCACTATAGCTAATGGCGCTTTTACATGAATGGATAACATGTCATCCATCACTTTTTCCGGCGTATCTTGTAATAGGCCGTAATATGCGATTCCACTTGAGAAAACTACTGCATCAATTGGATAAGCAATGTTTCCAATTAAACGGTTAATGCCTTGTTCATTCGTCAAATCAGCTTGAATACAGTCTACCAACTGATGATCTGGAAGCTCTTTTTTCAACTGATCGAGTGAGTGATAATTTTGATGATAATGAAGGATGAGAGAATAACCTTCTTGCCCTAATTGAAGCGCTATTTGACTCCCAATCTCTCCACTTGCTCCAATAATTAATACGTTCCCCATTTCTTCTCCTTACTCTGCTACAATTTTGCAAACACCTAATCGCTCTTCTGTAATCCATTGTTTTAAAAATTCATTTGCATCCTCCACGGATAAGCTTTGTATCATAGGAATTAATTCAAAGTAATCCACACCAACAGTATGATAATGAATGTACTTACTTGCAATATTTTCAAGTGAATTCATAGAACGTAATAATTGACCAATTTTCTTTCGCTTCATTCGTTCGAAGTCATCCTCACGTATTTCATGTGTTGTAGTCGAAAGTAACAATTCTTTCAGCTTCGAAACAAATTGGTCTGGGTTATCTGAGTTGCCACCAAGAATAGAATAACCAAAGTTTTTTTCTAAATTCGTTTCAAAATAAAAGCTCGAATCGATGATTTTTTCTTGATATAGTTCTTCATAGAACTGCCCGCTCTTCGAAAAATAATACGTTAGTATCATATCCTGTAGAAGGTCTTTCTTAACAAATTCTTCCCCTCTAAGTTCTTCTGTTGATTCTTTAATACCAACCGTACACTTAGCGACTGAAACCGGCATTACGATGTTGTTTTCCTTTTTAGCCACTTCAATAGGTTCTTTCGGATAATCGCGTTGAATCTCTTCCAGTTTATCAAAACTCTTTGAACGTTGATTATCTTCAATCAACTGCATCATTTCATCTGGATCAAATTTACCCGCAATAAAAAATGTCATGTTTTCCGGATGATAAAACGTGTTATAACATGTATATAAGTCATCCTTCGTAATTTCATTTATGGATTCGACTGTACCTGCAATATCGATATTAACAGGAGTTTCTTGAAATAAGCTTTTCAATGTTCCCATAAACGATTGCCAATCAGGCTGATCGTCATACATTTTGATTTCCTGTCCGATAATCCCCTTTTCTTTTTCAACTGATTCTTCAGAGAAATAAGGGTCTTGTACAAAGTCCAGTAATATTTTCACATTTTCTTCCACATTTGCTGTTGCGGAAAATAAGTAAGCCGTTTTAGTAAACGATGTATAGGCATTTGCGGATGCCCCATTTTTTCCAAAATCAGCAAAGACATCCCGGTCCTTCTTCTCAAACAATTTGTGCTCCAAAAAGTGGGCAATGCCATCTGGAACCGTAATTTGCTCGCTTTCGCCAATTGGTATAAATGTCCGATCAATGGATCCATAATTGGTCGAGAATATCGCGTAGGTTTTAGACATTTGTGGCCTTGGTAATAAAAATACGGATAATCCATTATCTAACTTGCGGTGATATAATGTTTCCTCAATATGCGTATACTGTTTCTTATCCATTATTTGATCCCCCTTCACTAGTGAGTAAGTAGACGGTATCTTCTACAACATGCTTACCTACTTCCACAACATCCTCCACGTTTACTGCTTTAATCTTTTCGATGAGTTGATCCGGCTGTAAGGTAGTACCTGCGATTACCTGCTGATACAGCATTTCTATTATTCCTTGGGGATGATCTAATGTTTCTAATAATTGATTGATAATTAAATCCTTTGTTTCTTTCAGTTCATCTTCTGTAATATCGCCATTTTTCATAGCTGTCATTTGCTTTTCTATAATATCTCTTGCTTTTTCATAATCCTGAGGAGCGATCCCACTGAATACTAACAATAAGCCTTTATGACTCTCTAATCTTGACGATGCATAATACGCCAGACTATTCTTCTCCCGGACATTTATAAACAATTTAGAGCTTGGAAAAGCACCTAATATGCCATTAAAAACTTGAAGGGCAGGATACTTTTCATCCTGAAAACGAATATTTGTACGATAACCAATATGAAGCTTTGCTTGTTGTACATGTTGTTTATCTATTACTTCCTTTGGATCTTTTGAAGTGTTTTTCGGTTCTTCTTCTACTACCTTATTGGCAGTACCTTCAATTTTTCTTTCAAAATTTGCTCCGATAAGCTCTTGGATTTTATCTTCCTTCACATCCCCAAGCACATAGATATCAATTTGGTCTTCTTTTAATAGCTTCACATAGTATTGATATAAATCAGTTGCTGATATATCATCTAAATCTTCTTCGTAACCACTAACATGTAATTGATATGCTTCCCCTTCACACATTTCATCAATCAATCTCATATTGGCATATTTCATTTTATCATCAATAACCGACTTTATTTTTTGTCTGAGGGTTTCTTTTTCCCGATTGATAATATCTTCATGAAAGGAATCATTCCTAACATTCGGATGAAAGATGACTTCATTAAGCAGCCTAATCGCCTCTTCTATAATATTCGACTCATTCGGGATGAATTTTTCATTGGCAACTTCTAATCGAAAACTGAGGATATGATGATTACCTTTTTTCCCACCATCAATAGACAATACAGCCCCGTAAAGATTATCTAATGCGATTTGCAATTCCTTTCGGCTTGGATATTCTTTAGGACCTTGCTGCAACACATAGGGTAACAATGCCCTTTTCGTAATGGTTTCACGATTTAATGGAGCCTTAAATTTTATAACGATGTTTACCGTTTTGAATTTACCATTTGGTATCAAATGTAAATTTAAACCATTCAGATTCTTCACATCTTCTTGAATCATAACCATATCTCTTCCTCCAATTTTATACATTCAAAACAAGCTAATCTTTAGTTTGTACCTTTTTTCATAATCAATGAATGTTTTATTAATAACCATAGTTTACCATTTATAAAGGAAACAACCAAAAAAAACTGACCTGAGTTTATAGCTTCAAGTCAGTTTTAATATAGATTATCTACTTCCCTTAATGTAAGGAACTCCACTTGCTTTCGGTGCTTCAGCACGACCGATAAATCCTGCTAAGGCAAGAATAGTCAACACATATGGAGCGATTAATAAGTAAATTTGTGGAATATCTCCAAGTACAGGAATTCCAGAACTTACGATACTCAAGCTTTGTGCAAAACCAAAGAATAGCGCAGCTCCCATAGCTCCTAGTGGATGCCACTTTCCAAAGATAACCGCTGCAAGTGCCATAAACCCTTGTCCGACAATCGTAGAATGGGAGAAATTAGAAACAATCGTTAGTGCAAATACAGATCCCCCTAAACCACCTAGCGCTCCAGATATAATAACTGCAGTATAGCGCATTCTAGATACATTTATACCATTCGTATCTGCCGCCATTGGGTGCTCACCCACCGCACGTAAACGTAATCCAAAGGTAGTTTTATACAGTACATACCATGCTATAAAGGCAAAGATAATGGCGATATAAGAAGTTATATAAACCCCGTCAAAAAAGATAGGACCGATAATTGGAATTTTTGACAAGAATGGTATTGTAGTGGAATTAAATGGTTCTGCTACCATATCGGTTTGACCCTTTCCATACCAAATCTTTGTCAGATAAATACCTAATCCAAGTGCCAACATATTGATTGCAACACCACTAACAGTCTGATCCGCATAAAATGACACAGATGCAACGGCATGGATTATAGAGAAAATAGCCCCTGCAATCATAGCGGCAATTAAAGAAATCCACGGTGTCCACGCGCCAAATACATCAGCAAATGTAAGATTGAAGACAATTCCAGTAAACGCACCGATGACCATTAAACCTTCAAGCCCAATATTGACGACACCGGAACGTTCACTAAAAACTCCTCCCAATGCAGTAAAAATAAGGGGAGCAGAAAAGAATAGTACAGTAGGTATTATGGAATCTAATATATGAAGCATTTATTTCCCCTCCTTTTTAACACGCTGTAATGTCCAACGAATGATATAACTAGAAGCGACAAAGAAAATAATGATAGCGATGATGATATCCACTAGTTCTGTCGGTACACCAGCACTAGGCATTTCTCCAGCACCCTCTTTTAACACTCCAAAAAGAATGGCTGCTAAAACTACGCCTATAGGATTGTTTGCACCTAGTAAGGCAACCGCAATTCCATCGAAACCAAGGTTCGTAAATCCTGAAATAACGGATACATTACCATACGTTCCTAATCCTTCCATCACACCAGCTAATCCAGCAAACGCTCCTGAGATAACCATGGACAGAATAATATTTTTATTAACGTTCATACCTGCATATTTGGATGCATGTTTATTAAAACCAACAGCTTTTAATTCATAACCAAGTGTAGTACGTTCAATGATAAACCACATAATGATAGCTGCAAATAATGCTATTAGGAATCCATAGTGCATACGCGAGTAAAATGTTAAGCTTTGCAACCATTCGGACCCTAAGGAGGCTGTGGATGCTATTCTATCTGTTGTTGTACTATTTTCAGTTAAAACAGAGCGAACAATTTCATTTGAAACAAACATAGCAATGTAATTCATCATAATCGTTACAATTACTTCATGTACACCGATTTTCGCTTTTAATAGACCAGGTATAAATCCCCATAGCCCACCAGCTATCGCTCCTGCTAGAACAGCTAATGGTAAATGAATAATCATTGGCGCATCAATGGCTAAACCAACCCAAACCGCAGCTAACCAGCCAACGATAACTTGTCCTTCTGCACCAATATTAAACAATCCAGTACGGAACGCAAATGCAATAGCAAGCCCTGTTAAGATTAAAGGAGTTATTCTTCTAATGGTCTCACCAATTGTAAACGCGTCATAAAAGGCACCATTCCAAAGTGCTTTATAACCATCTATCGGGTTGTGTCCCGAAGCAATCATAATAATTGCTCCAACAATTAACCCTAGAAATACAGATAATATCGGAACAATTATACCAAATAGTTTTTTATTTGATGTCACTTGAATCACCTGCCCCATTTATTGTACTACCTGCCATTAACAGGCCTAATTCCTGTTCATTTGTCTCTTCAGGCTTTAGATTAGCGACAATTTTCCCATCAAACATTACCGCAATTCGATCACTAACATTCATGATCTCGTCTAATTCAAAGGAAACTAGTAAAATTGCTTTTCCTTTATCACGTTCTTCTATTAACTTATTATGAATAAATTCGATTGCTCCAACATCTAATCCACGTGTTGGTTGAGCCGCAATTAATAAATCAGGAGAGCGGTCAATCTCTCGGCCAATTATCGCCTTTTGCTGATTTCCACCTGATAATGCACGGGCAGGAGTGTATTCACTCGGGGTACGTACATCATACTCATCAATAATTTCTTTTGCCTTCTTGTATATCGCTTTATAATTTAAAACGGAGACTTTTGAATAAGGCTTTTGATAATATGTTTGCAGTACAATATTAGCGCCAATTGGATAATCTAAGACTAAACCATATTTATGTCTATCTTGTGGGATATGCCCTAACCCACTTTTCGTAACATTCCTAGGGCTAAGATTCGTAATGTTTTTTTCTTTTAATTGAATTTTTCCAGAACGAGACTTTCGCAGTCCTGTAATTGCTTCAATTAATTCTGTCTGACCATTACCATCCACACCAGCAATTCCAACAATTTCACCGGCACGTACTTCTAAATCCAGGCCTTTTACTAAATCTACTTTTCTCACATCATGAACATATAAATCCTTAATATGAAGAACGACCTCTTTTGGATTAGCTGGTTGCTTCTCTGTCTTAAAGTTAACTTCTCTCCCAACCATTAGCGATGCAAGTTCATCTGGGTTAGTATCCTTGACCTCTACTGTACCGATACCCTTCCCTTTTCGAATTACTGTACAACGATCACATACTTCCATGATTTCTTTTAATTTATGGGTAATCAGTATAATAGATTTCCCTTCTTTAACTAAGGAACGCATAATTTCGATTAGTTCTTTTATCTCTTGAGGAGTTAACACTGCAGTTGGTTCATCAAAAATCAGCACCTCTGCACCACGATATAACGTTTTTAAAATTTCCACACGTTGCTGCATCCCAACAGAGATATCACTAATCTTTGCGGAAGGATCTACCTTTAATCCATAACGATCTGATATTTCTTGTATTTCTCTTTCCGCTTTCTTTAAATTAATGCTACCTAATTTTCCTTTAGGTTCACTACCAAGGATGATATTTTGTGTAACAGTAAATGGTTCAACTAGCATAAAGTGCTGATGTACCATCCCAATACCTAAATTATTGGCGATATTTGGGTTTGTTATTTTGACTGTTTCACCCTTCACTCGAATTTCTCCAGCTTCTGGCTGATATAACCCAAATAAAACGTTCATTAAAGTAGATTTCCCTGCACCATTTTCACCTAATAATGCATGAATTTCACCTTTTTTTAATTGGACTGTAATGTTATCATTAGCTACTATCCCTGGAAATTCTTTTCGGATATTTAACATTTCAATCACATATTCCACTAATGTCACCCCTCTAAAATCTCTATTCTATTGCTATTATTTTTTATAAAATATGATTTTATTGTAGAAAAAATAGGACATCTACCTTTCTGGTAAATCTTCCATCAAATCACTCATTCTGAGAACTTAAAACTTCAGGCTACTAATCAGAAACTAGTAACCATAGTAACCATTCTTCAGCAAAGTGTTCGTTTTTCTTATGCAATTGAAAAGGTTGCTAAACTTTCCTATGCGAATAAAATCACCAAATGAAAAAGATGCTTCGCATCTTCTTCATTTGAGGATCTTAGGTTTGTATAAAGATTGAGGTGCCCAAAAGGACTCCATTACCCAAGAGGGATTTGGTCCTTCCAGACAGCCTCAGGTGTTTCTTAAAGATTTTCTTCAAATGCTTTTAATTCATCACGAGTTGCTGGAACTGTTACTTCCCCGTTAAGGATTTTATCTTTCCATTCGTTAACTGTATTAATAATATCTTCAGTCATCGCGTCAGAGTTAGTAGTAGCAAAGCCAATACCATCTTCTTCGATACCAAATTCTAATTGCTCTCCACCAGGAAACTCACCATTTAGAGACATCGTAGAAACGGATTCTACAGCAATATCTACACGTTTAATCATAGATGTTAATGTTACGTTTTGATCGCCAACTTGTCCTTCTTCATGCTGGTCACGGTCTACACCGATTACCCAAATTTCACGATCTGGATTATTTTGTTTAATATCTTTTGCTTGGTTAAACACACCATTTCCTGTTCCACCAGAAGCATGATAAATTACATCGACATCATTGTCATACATGTTCGCAGCGATTAGCTTACCTTTTGCAGGATCACCGAAGCTCTCTGCATATTGCACTTCTACTTCAATATCAGGGTTTACAGATTTAGCACCTGCAATAAAACCAGCTTCGAATTTATTAATTAGTGGATAATCTAGTCCTCCAATAAAACCTAATTTATTCGTTTTTGTTTTAAGCGCTGCTGCAACACCTACTAAGAATGAACCTTGGTGTTCTTTAAATGTAAGACTAGCAACGTTTGGAAGATCAACTACTTCGTCTACCATACCGAAGTGAACATCTTTATTTTGTTCAGCGATTGTTGTTAAATCTTCTTTCAGTTCAAAACCAATTCCATAAATTAAGTCGTAGTCGTTACGGATAAGACGAGTTAAATTAGGAACATACTCTTCTTTTGCATTGGATTGTTCATAAGCATAACCTTCTCCTTCCGTTAAACCATTTTGTTCACCGAAAGATACTAAACCTTCCCATGCTGATTGGTTGAATGATTTATCATCTACGCCACCTAAATCAGTAACCATTCCGACTTTAAAATCTCCTGCATCTTCTGTTCCTTCTTTACTATCCGTATCTCCATTTGCTTCATTACTGTTGTTGCTATTGTCACTACTGTTGTCATTGTCTCCACCACAAGCAGCTAATACTAATCCTAAACCAAGGATAAGCACTAATAGAAAGCTTAATTTCTTCATAGAAAATACCCCCATTATCATTTTTAAATTAAGTATTTGTACGTTTACTACCAAGCCTTTATTCCTATATTCCGAACATCACCCCCTAAAAGTGATAGACATATTAAATCCGCTTCCTTAAAACGTGAAAACTAAATACATCAGACCGAAAATAATTTAAAGAATATAGAATTGGCTTATCATTTTCTGTATAATGCATTTGCTTTAGTAGTAAAAGTGATTGATCAAACTCACAATGTAATATATTATAAATTTTTTCATGATAGCTAACTGGCTCTATATAAGTAATGGCATAGCTTATTCGTTTTCCAGAATGTTCTTCCATAAGCTTAAACAATGAATCATCTTTGTGTGCTGCTTCAGTAGGAAATAATTCCTCTGGCACCTTATCTATACAAAACACTACTGGCTTTCCATCGGCAGTTCGAATTCTTTCCATTTTTACTAGTTTAGTAAGTTCATATGGTTTAAATTTAATTCTCTCTTCCTCTGTAGGCTCAATGAGTTCAGTAGAATAATATTGAGAACCCGGTTTCTTACCTGCGTGCTCAATCATGGACGTAACACTACTAAGCTGCTCGATGCCAGAAGATACGATTGGCTTTTGATTGACAAAAGTGCCTACTCCATGTCTTCTCGTCACAATATTATCCTCTTCTAATATTCGCAGTGCCTCGCGCAATGTTGCTCTTGAAACACCAAGCGATCTAGATAATTCAAATTCGGATGGTAATTTTTGATTTTCTTTATAATGTCCCGCTTGAATATCGTGTTTAATTTTATCAATTACTTGTAAGTATAAATGCCTAGAATCTGATTTTATGGACATAAGGTCCCCCCTAGTATTTGCTCAAAAACAGTAAGGTGTTTAAATTCCGACAAATACTGACAACTCATACCTTGAATAATATATCATTATTTTAAAAACAAATAAATAGTTTTAACTAAAATTACGAAGAATATTTGATTTAGTACATACTAATGGCCTATTCACTATCCTGAAGCGATTTCAATGTATCGAAAACTCATAATAATGGTGCAATTATTTTCCAAAAAAGAGGCTGAGACAAAACGATTTCGAACATAGGATAAACCGAACATGAAAGTTAGCGCATCAAACCCGCCCCGGAAATATACTTGCGGTTCGTGGGCGGCTGGTGAGCCTCCTCAGAGCTAAAGCTCTTCCGGGGTCTCAGGCAGTGCCCTTTCCTCCCACAGGAGTCTCCGCATATTTCCAGGGCTAATGTGCTGATTGTTCGTATTTTATTACCTTTGTTTTCGTTTTGTCCCAGCCTCATAAATTTACTCAAATAGGAGGGATATTATGAAGTTTTTTCTTCTGTTTGCGCTACAAGGACTGCTCTTGGTTTACTTCCCTCATATGGTCCAACAATTCCTCTTGCTTCCATAGCATCAATTAGCCTTGCTGCTCTCGTATAGCCAATTCTAAAACGTCTTTGTAGCATCGATACACTAGCACTCTGCATTTCTGTAACGAGTTGTACTGCTTCATCAAACAGTTCATCATCCACTTCTTCTACTACATCATTCGTATCTTCTGGAATCATCTCTTCTTGATAACTAGCTTTTTGTTGTTCAATACAGTGGTCAACGATTCGTTCCACCTCATCGTCTGAAAGAAATGCTCCTTGAACACGAATAGGCTTTGAGGATCCAACTGGAAGGAACAGCATATCACCGCGTCCTAATAGCTTTTCTGCACCACCAGAATCAAGAATAGTACGAGAATCCGTTGAAGAGGATACACTAAATGCAATACGCGACGGTATATTAGCCTTAATGACCCCGGTAATAACATCAACTGATGGCCGTTGTGTTGCGATGATTAAATGAATACCTGCAGCCCGGGCCATCTGTGCAAGCCTTGTAATAGAATCCTCAACATCACTGGAGGCAACCATCATCAGATCTGCTAGCTCATCGACAATAACGACGATATACGGAAGGTTCGGCTGTTGTTCTGTCTCATCAACGGTTCGGTTATATTTCCGAACATATTCATTATAGCCTTCAATGTTTCTCGTACCTGTATCCGAAAATAGTTCATATCGTCTTTCCATTTCAGAAACTACTTTCTTCAATGCTCTTGATGCCTTCTTTGGATCCGTAACAACAGGAGCTAATAAATGTGGAATACCATTATAAACATTTAATTCCACTTTTTTAGGATCAATCATCATCATTTTCACTTCGTGTGGCTTAGCACGCATTAATATCGTCGTAATAATCCCATTTACACAGACACTTTTACCACTACCAGTAGCACCCGCTATTAATAAGTGTGGCATTTTATTCAGTTCAGCTAATACTGCATCGCCGGAAATATCTTTCCCTAACCCTACTAATAGCTTGGAGGCTTGGTTTGTTGTAATCGTATCGAGCACCTCGCGTAAAGAGACCATTGCAATTTCTTGATTAGGAACTTCAATCCCAACAGCAGACTTCCCTGGAATTGGCGCTTCAATTCGAATATCCTTTGCTGCCAGTGCCAATGCCAAATCGTCATGCAGACTAACAATCTTACTCACCTTTACCCCTGCCTCTGGATAAACTTCATACTTCGTTACAGCAGGACCAACATTAACTTTTGTTACTCTAGCCTTCACACCAAAACTATGAAAGGTTCTCTCAAGCTTCCTTACAACGGATTGAATTTGTGCCTTATCATGGTATTGAGAATTCTGAGCAGGTTCTGTTAATAGACTTGGCGATGGTAAGATGTATTCCGGATTTTCCGCTTCTGTCATTGGCATGACTTCCACATCGTCATCCGCCTCCTCTTCTAATTCGGTATCTTTACTATCTCGTTGATTTTCTTTCGAATTAGCCGCTTGTTCAACCTGCTGCTCATCAAAAGCGTAGGTAACGGTAGGATAAGGCTCCTCTTTCGTCTCGATAATTGGTTCTGCTGGGACATAGTCCTCTTCTATCAGCTCGTCCACTTTATCATCTGATTTTCCTGCCTTACTATTTTTCAATTTATCTAGTAATTTATTCATGCTAGATTTACTTTGTGAAACTAGTTTTGCAACAAAATCCCCCAATGAAAATTCTGTAAGAAAGATGATTCCTATTAATATCGAAAAGATAGCTACGATTTTTGCTCCTACAGATGAAAACAAATAATAGCAAAATGCAAAAAGTATTGCCCCTATCATCCCACCACCAACTTGACCACTAGAGGCATTACCCGCTATGTAATCAAAAAAGGTTGTCCATGTCGCTTTTAAGATAGATGTATTACTGGATGAAGCAAGTAAATTCTCATAGGATTGAATATGTGTGTATAACAATGTTCCTAGTAAAATAATATAGATTCCAATCCATTTCCTGTTCCAAAAATTAGGATAACGCCTCTTAATCATAATAAATAGGCCAATACCTAATAAAAATAAAGATGCGGTAAAATACCATATCCCTAAAAAGAATCGAAAAATATGCTCTAAGCCACTTGGAATAGCACCTCCACTAATCGCAGTAGCACCACTACCAAATATTGCCAAGAACACAAATAAAAGTCCAAGTAATTCAAACTGAACTTGTTTCTTTAATGTGCTTTTTTTCCTATTTCTCCCTTTTTTCTTTACCATATACTCACCTCTTACAACTCGCTGCTGATATGAAAACAAACCCCTGCCGTGTTAGGCAAGGGTATTTATCATGCTGATTAACTATAGTATATCATAGACAACCTAATTAAACGATTCTCTTTTATGATAGAACCGTACCTGGTGTAAATTTTTGATTTAAATAATCTTGTGGATCAGTGGACAACAGTTGCACAATCTGGTATTCACCTTGATCATTCTTTTCTACAAAACATGTTTTCCCTTCATATGTAATACATTGTCTATTGCTGTATACATTTTCAGGTGTTGGGAATATCTCTGATTCTGAAAGAGGCGTATATAGAATCATTGAATAACCTCCTGTTCCTGATTCCCTTTTGTTTGATGGATAAGCTCCGTTACTTTTTGCATTGCTTCTTTCACACCACCAACTTCATCAATTAAGCCATATTCCACTGCATCTGTACCGACCACATTTGTTCCAATATCACGTGTTAAATTACCTTTAGCAAACATCAAATCTTTGAATTTCTCTTCTTTAATATTGGAATGATGAACGACAAAGTTAATTACTCTTTCCTGCATTTTATCTAAGTATTCAAATGTTTGGGGAACTCCAATAACAAGTCCTGTAAGACGAACGGGATGGATAGTCATCGTTGCAGTTGGCACAATAAAAGAATAATTAGTCGAAACAGCAATTGGTACACCTATAGAATGGCCACCACCTAATACAATCGAAACGGTTGGTTTAGATAATGACGCAATCATTTCAGATAAAGCAAGTCCTGCCTCAACATCGCCACCTACTGTATTTAATAAAATAATGACACCCTCAATTTTAGGATTTTGTTCAATTGCGATTAATTGTGGTAGTAAATGTTCATATTTCGTTGTTTTATTTTGTGGTGGTAGCTGTATGTGACCCTCGATTTGACCGATAATGGATAACACATGGATATTTGAATCTGGTGCTTGTGGGACATTCGTTTGACCTAGCGCCTGAATTTTTTGTACTAAGGAAGATGGGTTAGATTGTTCTTCTTGTCCCTCTTTCTTTTCTGTATCTTTTTCCATGAATAAACACTCCTTTCCAAAATTCACTATAAACATAGTATGGGCGTTTCCCTCCAAATACATTCCTATAGAAAAAAGGATTCCCGGTTAAGGAATCCTTTAAGTATATCTTTTATAACTCTCCTAGAAGCGCACATCTTCCATTTAGCCAAGCCTTTTTAATGGAGGTTTTCTAATAATGATTTTACTCTACTTTCTTCTTCTGCTGTTAGTGGCACTAGTGGCAGGCGAACTCCGCCTGTTTGTATGCCTTTCGTTTTAAGCGCTGCTTTTACTGGTGTTGGTGATGGTGCTTCAAATAATCCATTCATCACTGGTAGGAGCTTGCGATGGATTTTTGCTGCTTTTTTTGTGTCACCTTGTTCGAATGCCCGAATCATTTCTTGCATTTCATTACCAATTACATGCGATGCAACAGAGACTATACCATCTCCCCCAATGGAAAGCACCGGTAAAGTTAAACCGTCATCCCCGCTATATAAGGTAAAATCATCACTCGTATTTTCAATAATTTCTGCAGCTTGATCTAAGTCCCCACTTGCCTCTTTAACGGAAACGATATTGTCGATTTTACTTAATGCAATAATCGTTTCTGCAGACATTTTCACCACAGAGCGCCCGGGGATATTATATAACATAATTGGTAACGTCGTTTCTTCCGCTATAACTTTAAAATGCGTGTAAAGTCCTTGTTGATTTGGTTTATTATAATAAGGAGCCACTAACATGACGGCATCGACACCACATTTTTCCGCTTCTTTTGTTAGCTCTATGGAACTTTGTGTGTTGTTTCCACCTGTTCCAGCTATGACAGGGATACGCTTATCGACAATTTTCACGACATGTGAGAACAGCTCTAATTTTTCTTTCTTTGTGAGTGTTGGGGATTCTCCCGTTGTTCCTGCAACTACTAAGCCTTCTGTTCCATTGTCTATTAAATAATTTACTAATTTTGTTGTTTCATCATAATTGATTTCCCCATCTTGATTAAAAGGGGTAACCATTGCCGTTAAAATCTTACCAAAATTCATATATACTCACCTTTCTATAATAAAGTCATGTAAAATTGTCGGCCCTTTTGCTAATTCGAATTCCTCATGTAATGCATTTACTGCTTTATAGACATCTTTGCTAGGAATTAACACCCAAATTGTTGTATGACTATCTGCGGATTGTAATATTTGTACTCCTTGATTGGTTAAAGCTTGCACGATTCTAGAGGCAACACCCGGAACACCGCTCATTCCAGCACCAACTACTGAAACCTTGGTACAATCCTCTATGACAGTTGGATTAAAGCCTTTTTCTTGTAGCTTATTAATAGCCTTTTTACTTTGTAAATCTGGAACAGTATACACGACACCAGTGGGAGAAATATTGATAAAATCAATCGATATCCCCGCATCTGCCATTACCTTAAACACTTCCGATTGTAGTCTATAAGCTTCCTTCTCTTTTGTTTGAACTTTAATCTGGGTAATATGAGCTAAATGGGCGATTCCAGTAACTAATCGATCTGATACATCGACTGCCTTATTTTTACTCGTTATATTGGTTACCAATGTTCCTCCGTCCTCCTCGTAAGTGGAACGAACTACCATTGGGATTTTTTCTCTCATAGCAATTTCTACTGCTCTCGGATGAATAACCTTAGCACCTTGATAAGCTAAATTACAAATCTCCTGGTATGTTACCACATCAAGAGCACGGGCATTTTTAACTACTCGTGGATCGGCTGTCATAATGCCATTAACATCTGTAAATATTTCTATTCGTTCTGCATGTAAAGCTACACCTAAAGCAGCAGCTGTTGTATCGCTCCCCCCACGTCCTAATGTTGTGAGTTCGCCAATTTCATTCTTACCTTGAAACCCTGCAACAACTACTACATCATGTGTCTTTAACTCATTATAAATACGAATTGGATTCACTTCTTTTATTTTCGCTTGATTATAATCTGAATTCGTCATGATGCCTGCTTGCGCCCCGGTCAGCGCAATTGCTTTAATCGATTTTCTTCTTAGCTCATTCGATAAAACAACCGAAGAAATAATCTCACCACAAGCCATTAGCATATCCAGCTCACGATCTGAGATGGCATGATCTGGATACTGAACTAAATTTAATAATGAATCCGTAGCATAGGCCTCTGGACTTCTTCCCATTGCAGATACGACTACTACAAGCTTATTATCATTCAGTAGTGCATGTTCTATATGATGAATAACATGTTGTCTAGTGCGTTCATTTTGTACAGAAGTTCCACCAAATTTCTGAACTAATATCTGCACGTTTCAAACACCTCTACCTAACTATTTTAATAAGAACCCCTTTTCAATCATACGTTCAGCAATTTGAACGGTATTCCATGCAGCTCCTTTAAGCAGATTATCTGATACAATCCATAAGTGGAATCCTTTATCATCATCTAAGTCCTTCCTTACACGACCAACAAATACTTCCTTTTCTCCAGCAGCGCTTTGGGGTGTTGGATAGACTTGGTTAGTTGGATCGTCCTGTAAAACAATCCCCTCCGCATTTTCTAATACCTTCCAAAGATCCTCTGTTCGTACCCCTGCTTTTTCTACCTCAATATAAACACTTTCAGCATGAGAGGTGAAAAATGGTAGACGAACACAAGTTGCTGTGACTTTCAGTTCAGGGGCATGCAATATTTTTCTCGTTTCATTAATCATCTTCATCTCTTCAAATGTATAACCATTATCCTGGAATACATCGATTTGTGGTAGTGCATTAAAGGCAATAGGGTAATGGTTACGACCTGCTTTTACTGGTAAGATTTCTGGTGTAACCTCTTCATTATTCAAAAATCCCTCTGTTTGTCTTCTTAGTTCATCTACAGCCTGATTTCCTGCTCCAGAAACAGCTTGGTAGGTAGATACGATAACTTTCGTCAAACCAAAAGCTTCTTTTAATGGCTTTAATGCTGCTACCATTTGGATTGTCGAACAATTCGGATTGGCAATAATACCTTGATGCAATGCCAAATCCTCCTCATTTACTTCTGGTACAACTAGTGGTACTTTCTCATCCATCCGATAGGCACTTGTGTTATCGACTACTACAGCACCGCGTTTCACTGCTTCTGGTGCAAACTGCTTAGACACTGATCCACCAGCTGAAAATAAAGCAATATCTATATCGTTAAAACTTTCGTTCGTTGTTTCTTCTACCGTATATTCTTGCTCTTTGAACATAATCTTTGTTCCTTGAGAACGCTTTGAGGAGAGAAGCTTTAGTTCATTAATTGGAAAATTTCTTTCCTCTAGTAATTTCACTATGTTTTGACCAACAGCCCCTGTTGCTCCAACTACTGCTACATTATAAGTTTCTTTTGTCATGATGATGACCCCTTCCCCCAGAAGAATAAAAATTATTAAATACTATCTGAATCTTAACTATATATTCTATCACAATTTATTTCGAAAATGGTACTAATATCGGTTGTAATTGCTTACCTTCCAAAGCTAACGAAACTGTATCAGATAATAATTCCATGTTAGCAACTAGTGAATTAGGCTTCTTGTACGGATCGTCTTGGCCATAGGGAACAAAATAAATATGTTTACTTGCCATTAAACGCATTAAATTAACACCATTTAGACCTAAAGCATCATTCGTAGATATTCCTAGCACGACTGGAGATCCGTTTCTTATAGTCGCCTTAGCGGCCATAAGTGGTGGAGAATCGGTCTGCGCATTGGCAAACTTACTCATAGAATTACCGGTTAAAGGAGCAATTACCATACAATCAAGTGGATTTTGTGGACCAAGTGGCTCCGCTTCTGGCATCGTAGAAATTACTTTCTTTCCTGTAATGGATTCGATTCGTTCAATATGATCCTTCGCTTTACCAAATTTCGTATCAACATTCATTACCGTATAAGTAACAACTGGAACAACCTCCGCGCCTAATTCCATTAGTTGTTCCATTGGACCAAATACTGCCTCATATGTGCAATGTGAACCTGTCACACCAAATCCAATTCTTTTCCCTTTTAAATCCATCATAATAACTCCTTTTCCTTTGTTAATATTTGAATGATGACATCTGCTAGTATTTTACCAGCAGTCTTAGGGGCTACTATACTAGGCAAACTTCTTGCTAGAATTGCCTCAATACCTCGTTGCTTTGCATAATCAAAATCTGTACCACCAGGCTTTGAAGCTAAGTCTATAATGATTGCACTTGCTGGCAAATTTTGAATGGCATCCTTATTAATTACCTTAGCTGGTATCGTATTAATCAAAAGATCACATTCATTCGTATAAGAAGGTAATTTATTTAAGGCGATTGGGGTTAGACCCATTTCTGTAATTCTCGCTAAATCTGTTGAATTCCTAGTTGCTACTGAAACTTTTGCACCAAGCGCTGCAAATTTATTGGCAACCGTATTTCCTACCCTGCCAAAGCCAGCAACAATTACTTTAGATGAATGAATGGTATAGTCCGTATTCTCTATAGCCATCATGATTGCACCTTCAGCTGTTGGAATTGAATTGTAAATTGCTACATCGTCCCGGTCCAGTAGAGGAATTAATGTTTTATCGGAATTATCAACTAATTCCGATAAATGATTGGTAGTTATTCCGGTAAAAATAACCGCACTCTCTTTCAGTCGATCAAGCCAATCCTTTGTAATATAAATATCTTGATCAGAAAAGACCGTCTCTACCTTGCCCTCTTCATCTGCACCGGTAATAGGTAAAATAATAATATCTATATTTTCAACATCTAACTCATTAAAATCTTTTTGATTTAATCCTGTAAATCCTTGTTCTAATTTGTCGTAGCCTACTAGAACTAACTCTATATTTTCAATAGCTTGCAGTTGTCTAATTAGCTCTAAATATCTAGCATCTCCACCTATAACAGCTATGATTTGTTTCATTACCTAGAACACCCTCCAACCTCAAAATAAAAAGTCATCGATAATAGCCAATATCTCCATATCAAGTTAAAGCATTTTCTTTATAGCTTATGATTTTATAGGCGGATAGTGAATGCTAGTTATGAAAAGGGACAAAAAAAGGCTAGTATCTCTGTTGATACTAGCCGTCATAACACTATTCTGCTTCAATCATAATCATATCCTCGCCAATCTTTTTTATCGAATTCCAATGAATTTTAGCTACTTCGCCTTCTTTCTTTAGACCGAACCATTTATAGTTTGGCAAAATGAACGAATGAATTTGCCCCGTATGTTCATCGATTTCCAAGTCTGTCTGCCCTAATATTCCTAATCGTTTACCGTTAGAAATATTCACTATTTCCTTATTACTTATATCATTATAGCGCACGGATTCAGCCCCCCAATTCCTCCCGTTTTTATATGTATATGCTAAAAAAACTAGCCCTATGTTACATTCTAATCATGAAGCGAAAGTTTTCCATTAAAAGGCATGTGATTTTTCATACTATTCTTTATACTATAAATTAGTACAAATGGAGGGAATGAAAAGTGTGATCACACATGATTATCGAAAAAAGTACCGAGAAATTTACCTACCAAAAACAGAAGAGATTACGATTCAACAACAACCAGAATTAACCTATGTATCGCAACGAATGATTACATCATATAATATGGATTGGAACGGGAGACCAGAGCCAATTGACGAAAAATGGCTAGCTTGGAAAGTAGTTAACCAAATTAAACAGATAACCAAAACAGAGCTAGACTATAAGTTCAAGCTAATGCCTCCAGAAGTTATCTGGGTTGAGAAAACAGAGGCCGATAAGTGGGTAGTAGATCAAATGATGCTAGTAGCAGACTGTGTTACAGAAGAAATGTTTGAACGAGCTCGAGAAAAGGTTAAGAAAAATCTACGCGTCAAGGATCTACCTCCTATTACATTAGTAAAACGTAATCCAACCTTATTCGCACAAAAATTACATATCGGTCACTATAAAGATATCGATAATGTATATAGCAAGATGGTAACGGAACTAGCTAAACAGGGATATCGACCAACAAAAGACTACCGTGCAATCTACCTATTAGTGGCCATGGAGTGCTATCCATCCCACAACAGTAAAACCATTGTTTCAGTAGATGTGGAGAAAATACAGTAATGACTTATAAGGAAAAAGAGGCTTGAGTCAAAGCTATTTCTTACATAGGGATAAACCGAACATGAAAGTTAGCGTATCAGACCCGCCCCGGAAATATACTTGCTGTTGCTTCCAGTATAAGTGCGACATCTGCTCGAAAGGACCTCGCAGTGTCCTCTAAACCTCCAGGCGTCTGGTGAGGCTGTTCGAGCTTTCTTTCACTTCTAACTATTCCTCTAAAAAGAAAAATAGTGGGTAATGTCACCCGTCGATGACCTTACCCACTAATCTTAGTATGTTTTAAAACTTATACACAAATGAATTTAAATTGGTTAACCAATTTTCGGAGCAATGAGTGCAGTAGATGGTGCTTTACTACCAAAGGTCAACTCGATAACCTGTTTAATCGACTCATGACTAACCGCGTCAATCTCCTGAATCATTTCATCCAATGTTCGATGGCGGTTTAGCAACAACTCATTCTTCCCATTTCTGCTCATCCGACTATTAGTGCTTTCCAAACTCAACATTAAGCTTCCCTTTAATTGCTCTTTGCTATTTCTTAATTCCTTATCTGTTAAACCTTTTTCCATTAAGTTTTCAACCGTTTGTTCAATCGTATCTTTTAACAATGGTAATTGTTCTTTCCCAGTTCCTGCATAAATAGTAAGTAACCCATGATCTAAAAACGATGAGTGATAAGAAAATACAGAGTATGCAAGCCCACGTTTTTCTCTTACCTCCTGGAATAGTCTGGAGCTCATACTTCCTCCAAGAACATTGTTAAGAATAATAAGACTATACACATCTTCTGAATCAACCGGTAAGCCATTATAACCAATACATAAATGAGCTTGTTCTGTATCTTTATGCCTTTCAATTGTATCACTTAAGAAGGTTGGTTTCGTTACCATAGAACGTGTCGCATTGGAGCTATAGTTTCCGAAGTAACTTTCAACTGTAGAAATAAACTCTACATCGACGTTACCTGCTACGGAAATAACGACATTTTCTGGTGTATAATGACTAGATATGTACTCCCTTAATGTATCTGGAGTAAAGGTTTTCAAGTGTTCTTCGGTTCCAAGTATTGAATAGCCTAATGGATGTCGACCATACGATGCTCTAGCCAGTAAATCATGCACTATATCATCCGGGGTATCCTCATACATTTTGATTTCTTCATAAACAACTTTCTTCTCGCGTTCCATTTCGTCTGAATCAAACGATGAATTAAAAAACATATCTGCTAAAATTTCTAAAGCATGCTCCTTATGTGTATCCAGTACTTTCGCATAAAAACATGTATATTCTTTTGATGTAAAAGCATTCACTTGACCACCTATGGAGTCAAAAGCTTCCGCTATGTCTGTTGCTGTACGTGTCTTTGTCCCTTTAAAGAACATATGCTCCAGAAAATGCGATATTCCATTATTTATTTCATTTTCATTCCTTGAACCAGTTAACACCCACACACCAATCGTCACTGATCTTACGGAAGGTATTTTTTCTAGTACAATTCGTAGTCCATTTTTGCTAGTATGTTTTTCTATCAAGTTCGTTCCTCCTGTAACCAAGCTATCGTGTTTCTGATAATAATTTATCGATTGAACCTATTTTGTAATCCCTCGCCTTAATCTCTGTAATTAAGGAAGGTAATCCCTTCGCAACAGAGGCTGTTGGATGCATTAAAATCGTTGCACCAGGATGAAGTTTTCCAATTACACGATTCATCATAACATCTACTGTTGGATTCTTCCAATCAATCGTATCCACACTCCAAAGGATTGTATTCATATGTAATTCATCAGCAACTTTTACTACCTCGTCTGAATAGCTACCACTTGGTGGGGCAAACCATTTTGGATCTTCGCCTGTAATAGCATGGAGTACTTCATTTGTATCTTTGATTTGCTTTTCTATTTCAGCTCTCCCTAATCTTGCCATATCAGGATGGTTATAGGCATGATTACCAATAGTATGCCCTTGTTCCTTAATCATTTTCACGTATTCTACATTCTCTTTAGCCCATTTTCCTTCTATGAAAAAGGTGGCTTTAACCTTTTGTTCCTTTAAGGTGTTTAATATGTCCGGAATGTACTCTGTTCCCCATGAAACATTTATTAGGAAAGATACCATCTGCTTATCAGGATGTCCACGGTATATTGGGGCTGGCCCTAAATCGTTTAACGAAACCTTTGGTGGTATTGGTTGATAAACTAGTAAATCTTCATTAAATTCTCCAGCTTTTTTCATTCGTTCGTATGATGCAGCAATATCCACTTGGCGACCATTTCTTCCTGGTATTTTCTTCCACACTCTATCTATGTAGGCATCTTCCGGTTCCTCATTATATCGCTCACTTTTCTCCTCAATTTCTTGATATAGTGGATCTTGTCCTTTTACTATTTCCACTGGAGAGAAAGTGGCCTGACTTTCCACTTGAAACGGATTATGATCTATATTAAACGATACCATTACGATTATGACAAAAACAATGACATGTATATGTTTTCGATAGTTATACATTAACCTCACTCCTCCCTTTCATTTATATGAAGGAGGAGGACAAGATATGAAATCTAGACATGAAAAAAGAAACTGGATTTCCAGCTTCTCTTCTTAGTCTTTATAATGTTGATTTTTCAGCTTTCTCTTTTTGTTCCTTTAATACTGCTTTACGAGAAAGATTTACTCTTCCTTGGTGATCAATTTCTTTTACTTTTACCATAATTTGGTCACCAATTTTCACTACATCTTCCACTTTGTTCGTTCTTTCCTCAGCTAATTCGGAGATGTGTACTAATCCATCTTTACCTTTAAAGATTTCTACAAATGCTCCAAATTTTTCAATGCGTTTCACGGTCCCTAAATAAACTTGACCTATTTCCACTTCTCGAACGATATCTTCTATAATCTGTTTCGCTTTTTCATTCATAGCTGAATCAGTAGAAGAAATAAACACACTACCATCCTGCTCAATATCAATTTTTACACCAGTTTCCTCAATGATTTTATTGATTTGTTTTCCACTTGGTCCAATAACATCACGGATTTTGTCTGGATTAATTGACATCGTTAAAATCTTAGGAGCATATTTTGATAATTCGTTTTTCGGTTCACTTATTGTTTGCATCATCGAATCTAAGATCTGCATACGACCTTTCTTCGCTTGTGTTAATGCTTCCTCTAGAATTTCTTTCGATAAGCCATCGATTTTAATATCCATTTGAAGCGCTGTAACACCTTTTTCCGTTCCAGCAACCTTGAAATCCATATCGCCTAACGCATCTTCCATCCCTTGAATATCGGTTAGGATCGTATAATCATCACCTGATTTAACAAGACCCATTGCAATACCGGCAACTGGGGCTTTAATCGGAACACCAGCATCCATCATTGCCAATGTACTTGCGCAAATACTAGCCTGTGAAGTTGAACCATTGGATTCTAACACTTCAGATACTAAGCGAATCGTATATGGGAAATCTTTTTCAGATGGAACAACTTTTTCAAGTGCCCTCTCACCTAATGCACCATGTCCAATTTCACGACGACCAGGTCCACGCATTGGTCCTGTTTCCCCTACACTGTATTGTGGGAAGTTATAATGATGCATGAATCGTTTAGATTCCTCTAAATCTAACCCGTCTAAGATTTGAACATCTCCTAGAGCTCCTAGCGTACATACACTTAAAGCTTGAGTTTGTCCACGTGTAAATAATCCTGAACCATGTGCACGTGGTAGGACACTAACACGTGATGATAATGGACGAATTTCATCTACTTTACGGCCATCTGGACGAATTTTCTCTTTCGTAATTAAGCGACGTACTTCTTCTTTCACCATTTTATCTAAAATAGCGCTCACTTGTGAGATAACATCCGCTTCTTCTTCTTCGTATCGTGCCAAAATTTCTTTTTTCACTTCACTAATAGCATCTTCTCTAGCATGCTTTTCTTTTACTTGAATAGCAGCAAGCAACTTATCCTTTGCTTCTGATTCAACTTTTTCTAGTAGAGCACTATCATATTCAAATAATACTACTTCTGACTTTTCTGGTTGGATAGCTTGTACAATTTCTTCTTGGAAAGCAACTAAACGTTTTATTTCCTCATGCCCAAACATAATCGCTTCCAGCATGACTTCTTCTGGTACTTCATTTGCACCAGCTTCCACCATATTGATAGCATCCTTTGTACCAGCGACTGTTAATTCAATATCACTTTTTGCCTCTTGTTCAATTGTCGGGTTAATAATGAACTCCCCATCCACGCGTCCAACATGAACCCCTGCAATTGGCTGTTCAAATGGGATATTGGAAATGGAAAGTGCAATAGAAGACCCAATCATCGCAGCGATTTCAGTAGAGCAATCTTGATCTACACTCATTACAGTACTAATTACCTGTACTTCATTACGATATCCATCTGGAAATAGCGGACGAATCGGTCTGTCAATCAATCTTGATGCTAATATTGCTTTCTCACTAGGTCTACCTTCTCTTTTAATAAAACCACCTGGGATTTTACCTACTGCATATAGTCGTTCTTCATAATTAACTGTTAACGGGAAGAATGGTAAATCCTTTGGTTCTTTCGATGCGGTTGCAACGGCGAGTACTGATGAATCACCATATTGCACCATACAAGCACCATTTGCTTGCTTTGCTAATTCTCCGATTTCTACAACGAACGGTTTACCGGCGATTTCTGTGGAGAATACTTGTTTATCTTCTGCCATTATTTATAGTACTCCTTTCATAAAACACTTCTATTCTTATATTTTATACTTAATGAACAGGAATGTAAATTTCGTCTATGTATGAACGTAGAAAAAAAGCAGGATTACTCCTGCTTTTTACATTATCTACGTAAGCCAAGCTTTTTAATTAGTTCACGATAACGTGTAACGTCTTTATTACGTAAGTAGTTTAGTAAGTTACGACGTTTACCAACCATTTTTAAAAGACCACGACGTGAATGATGATCTTTTTTATGAATTCTTAAGTGATCATTTAATGTATTGATTTCTGCAGTTAGTACAGCAATTTGTACTTCTGGAGAACCAGTATCATTCTCATGTACTTTGTATTCATTAATGATTTCATTCTTACGTTCTTTTGTAATAGCCATGTTAGGCCACCTCCTAAATTCATTGATATCCCCTGTCCCCTAGCAAACGTCGGAGTTTCGATTTGCCAAGCGAAGGTTTTAACTGTTATATCTTACAACTTTTTGAGCAAAAAAGCAAGGGATTAATAGAAACAATCCCATCTTTTACTTAAATTTGTTTAGATAAATAGTTTCGGATTAATTGTTCATCTTGTTTCATTTGCTCGATTAATTCTTCTACTTGATTAAATTTTTCCTCATTACGGAAGAACTTATACCACTCAATGACAATTTCTTTACCATATAAATCATCGTGAAAATCTAAAATGTTCACTTCAAGTGATAGGTCCGTACGATTTTCTGTAAAAGTAGGGTTTAGACCAAGACTAGCCATCCCATTCAATCGTGATCCGTTAATCATTACACCTACCGCATAAATCCCCGGCTTCGGAAGTAACGCTTCTTCGGAATAGTCTATATTAGCAGTTGGGAAACCAATTTCTCTTCCACGTTTATCCCCTTCGATTACGGTACCACTCGTTACAAGTGGTCTTCCTAACAGTTCCGTTACCTTCTCTACCTCACCATCAGCTAATAAACTTCTAATCCTTGTAGAACTCACCTTTTCATTATCGATGGAAACTTGGTCAATAACGGTATACCCAAACTTACCACGAGAATACATCTCGATATTATCCATATTCCCTTTACCTTTATGGCCATATGTAAAATCAAATCCAGCAACTACATGTTTAATATGTAATCCGATAATAAAATGATCGATAAATTCTTGTGGTGATAACGATGATAATTGTTTATTAAAAGTCACGATATATAATCGGTCAACCCCAAGGCGCTCTAAAACCTCTTGTTTTTCTTTAAGCGGGGTAATGTACTTTACATCATGGTTATTTTTCAAAACGACAGAAGGATGTGGATAGAACGTAATGACTGCACTTTCCATATGTTCCTCTTCTGCTTTAGATACTGCGTGTTTAATTACTGTTTGGTGACCTTTATGGATACCATCAAAGAACCCTAAAGCAACAACCGTCTCCGGCAATTCATTTGCTTGCATCGAATGGGGATAGGTTAATTCAATTGTTTTCATGTTTTCACCTGCACTTCCGTTATTCGTTAAATACACGAATTGGCTTAATCTCATCTTCCTTTTCAGGATGTATCGTGTAGATTGCCAATAATTCTTCACCATACATTACTTTAAAAGGCTTCGTTTGCAACACTTGGTCTGGTCTTTTGAGTTTCTGACCATTCAATACTTTTCGCTTTACATTATCATCAACATAATACGTATCTAGATGGGTCAACCCTCTAGTAATTGGTAAAAGTAGTTCTTGTCCTTTTCCTACTAAGCATGCATTTTCGATGGTATCAAAATCTACTGTATCATTCTTTTTAATATCACCGGTTTCTTCCCGTACTAGCTGCGACATATGTGCCGGATAGCCAAGTTTTTTTCCTATGTCAACACATAAGGTCCGAATATACGTCCCTTTCGAACATGTCACTTGGAAACGAATGACTTCATCATCAGTTGGAAGATACGTAATCTCATGTATCGTCACCTTTCTTACAGGACGCTCCACCTCTTGATTAGCACGTGCATACTCATATAGCTTCTTCCCTCGAACCTTTACAGCTGAATACATCGGAGGAACTTGTAAGATTTCTCCCTTAAAAGATTGTAACACGTTTTTAATTTCCTGTTTAGAAGGAAATTGTTCTACGCTTACTTTTTCGATTATCTTTCCATGTGCATCTTCCGTTTCCGTTGCCACACCTAACGAAAGCTCTGCCACGTATACTTTTGTAGTATCCGTAAGAAATTGGACGATTTTAGTTGCTTGACCTATACATATTGGTAAGACACCCTCTACCTCTGGGTCAAGTGTTCCTGTATGACCAACTTTTTTTGTTTTAAATAATTTCCTGACTTTCATCACACAATCATGTGACGTGAAACCTTTTGGCTTCCAAAGTGGTAAAATACCATCCATTCCATTATAACCCCCAAAGGTCTATACTTTAAGCTATTTCAAAATTTCCTTATGTAAAAGGGAATGAGACAATGGGGTTATACTAAAATCCAAGCAATTGTATTTGCTTCATTGAAATGCTACTTAAACCTCAGTTGTCCCAAATCTCTACCCTTTTCCTAATAAAAATCTGACCCAAAGGAGCCAGATTTTTATCCGAGACATATTCACTTATTGCTTATTTATATCACGTAATATCGTTTCAATACGATTTCCATATTCAAGTGCTTCATCAAATTCAAAGGTAATTTCTGGTGTTTTTCTTAAACGAATTCGATTCCCAATTTCTGAGCGGATAAATCCTTTCGCCTTTGCAAGGCCAAGTAATGTATCCTGTTTCTTAGCATCATCGCCAAGAACAGAAATATATACCGTTGCTTGTTGCAAGTCACCTGTCACTTCAACATCGGTCACTGTTACAAAACCAACACGGGGATCTTTAATTTTTCTAGTTAAGATTTCACCAAGTTCTTTTTTCATTTGCTCTGCAACTCGATTAGCTCGTAAATTACTCATAGTAATCACCTCTTTACTTAAACACATGTATTCCCGATTGCTTATACGACTTCCATCGTAGTAATCGTTCTTTCCAATTCGGAATACGTATCGATAACTCGAAGTACTTCCTGCATTATTTGCTCACCATGGGTACGCTCATTGGTTATCGTAACAACACCAAGCTTTGTTCGTTGCCATAGATCATGATAATCAAGCTCCGTTACTGCGACATTGAAATCATTCCGCAACTTAGCCATTATCCTTTTGATAACCGAACGCTTATCCTTAAGCGAGTGACCATCATACATCATGCATTCTACTTCAAGATAGAAGATCATTTCCGTTCAATTTCCTCCATGACAAATGCTTCGATGATGTCGCCTTCTTTAATATCGTTATAATTTTTGATCGTTATACCACACTCATAGTTTTGTGCGACTTCTTTCACATCATCTTTAAAGCGTTTCAATGTATCGATTTCACCTTCGAATATAACGACACCATTACGGATTAAACGAATGCCCGCATCACGTGTAAGTTTTCCATCCGTTACATAACCACCGGCAATTGTTCCAACTTTAGAAACTTTGAATGTTTCACGTACTTCTGCTTGCCCGATAACTTTTTCTTCAAATTCAGGATCAAGTAATCCTTTCATTGCGGATTCAATTTCTTCAATAACTTTATAAATAATGCGGTGAAGACGAATATCCACTTTTTCATTCTCAGCAGTGCTCTTAGCATTTGCATCTGGACGAACATTAAAGCCGATTACAATAGCATTAGAAGCAGAGGCTAAAATAATATCTGATTCTGTAATAGCACCTACACCTGTATGGATAATCTTAATTTTAACACCTTCCACTTCAATCTTTTGAAGTGAAGAAGCTAACGCCTCAACAGAGCCTTGAACGTCCGCTTTAATAATGACATTGATTTCTTTCATTTCACCTTGCTTAATTTGCTCGAAAAGATCATCCAAGCTAACCTTATTTGTTTCAGAGCGATTTTCTTGGATTTGTTTTTGTTGACGAGCTTCTCCGATTTGACGGGCAGTTTTTTCGTCATCAAATACAAGGAATTGATCTCCTGCTTGCGGTACATCATTTAATCCAGTAATCTCTACCGGAGTAGACGGACCTGCTTCTTTTACACGTTGACCAAGATCGTTAACCATTGCACGGACACGACCAAATGTATTACCTACAACGATCGGATCACCTACGTGTAATGTTCCATTTTGAACTAATAAAGTTGCTACGGAACCGCGACCTTTATCAAGCTGTGCTTCAATTACGGTACCAGTTGCATTACGATTAGGATTTGCTTTTAGTTCTTCAACTTCTGAAACAAGGATAATCATTTCTAGAAGATCATCGATTCCTTCGCCTTTAAGCGCTGATAGTGGAACGAAAATTGTATCCCCGCCCCAATCTTCAGGAACCAATTCATATTCTGTTAATTCCTGCATAACGCGATCTGGGTTTGCTGCTTCTTTATCCATTTTGTTAACAGCAATAATAATTGGAACTTCCGCTGCCTTAGCATGGTTAATAGCTTCAACTGTTTGTGGCATGACACCATCATCTGCCGCTACTACGATAATCGCGATATCTGTTACTTGCGCACCACGTGAACGCATGCTTGTGAATGCAGCATGTCCTGGTGTATCAAGGAAAGTGATTTTTTTACCATCTTTTTTAATTTGATAAGCACCAATATGCTGTGTAATACCACCAGCTTCACCAGCAGTAACCTTCGTATTACGAATAGAATCAAGTAATGTTGTTTTACCATGGTCAACGTGCCCCATAATCGTTACAACTGCAGGTCTCTCTACTAAAGCTGATTCGTCATCTTCTTCCATATATTTATCTAGGTCTGTATCTTCTAGAATAATTTCTTTTTCTACCTCAACATCATACTCAGCGCAGATTAACTCGATAGCATCGTCATCAAGGTCTTGGTTTTTGGTTGCCATAACACCAAGGAACATTAGCTTCTTAATTATTTCCGAAGCTTCCTTATTTAGCTTATCAGCTAGCTCACTAACTGTAAGTGTTCCAGAATATTTAATTTCTTTTGGTGTTTCCTTAACAGCAGGCTGCTCGACAAACTGCTTATTCTGCTGTTTGTTCTTTTTATTCTTTGGTCCTTTATTCTGCTGTTTATTATGATTAGGTTTTGGTTTGTTATGGTTCATTTGTTTTTTATTATGTTGTTCTTGTTTATTACTATTCGGTTTTGAATTCAAATTAGTTCCTTTTTCTTTCTTCGTATCCTGGTCATTTGACTTCTTCTCAGGACTTGATTGTTTTTCTGAAGGATTACTTTGGTTTTTCGAGAACTTTTGATCTAGTTTCGCTATCGTGTCGCCTTCAATCGTAGACATGTGATTAGAAACTTCAATATTATTCTCTTTTAAAAAGGTTATAACATCCTTGCTTGTAATATTTTGCTGTTTTGCATATTCATATACACGCATTTTACGCATACGTTCACCCCCGAATTTATTTACCCGAGTAGAGATTCTAGTTTATTTGCAAAACCTTCATCTAATATTGCAATAGCTACTCTATGGGATTTTCCGATAGCATTTGATAATGTTTCTCGATCATCGGATACAATCACATATGGAACGCCATATGTGTGACATTTATCTGTCAGTTTTTTACGTGTTTGGGGACCTACATCATTTGCTATAAGTACTAATTTTGCTCTAGTTTTTTGTATGTCTTTAACAATCGTTTCTTCCCCTGTAGAACATTTACCGGCTCGAAATGCTATCCCAATAATATTTAAATAATTACTTTTCATGATTATCACGAACAAATGCTCTTAGTTCTTCATAGATGGATGCATCTATTTGTACATTTAAATGCTTACTAAGTACACCTGTCTTCTCTGCCTTATTAATGACTTCTAGGTCTTTTGTTAAATAAGCTCCTCTACCATTTTTCTTTCCGGTAGCATCTACAAAGACCTCTCCATCTTTATTCCGAACAACACGGATTAACTCTTTTTTAGGCTTCATTTCATTTGTTACTACACATTTACGCTCTGGAGTTTTTCGTTTTGCTACCATACATTTCTCTCCCCTATTCGAATAAATCCTCTTCGACAGCTGCGTAATCTGTATCGCTTTGCTCTGTTAACAGGCCTTCTTCACGAGCTTCTGTTTCACTCTTAATATCAATCTTCCAACCGGTTAGCTTAGCTGCAAGCCTTGCGTTTTGACCGCGCTTTCCAATTGCAAGTGATAACTGATAGTCGGGAACAATGACAGTAGTAGATTTCTCTTCTTCATTGACTAGTACTTCAATGACTTTAGAAGGACTTAGTGCATTAGAAACATACACTACTGGATCTTCTGACCATTCTACTATATCAATTTTTTCCCCTTTTAATTCATTCACAATTGTTTGTACACGTTGCCCTTTTTGGCCAACACAAGAACCAACCGGATCAATCTCCGGATCCTCTGCAAATACTGCAATTTTAGAACGATCTCCCGCTTCTCTAGCTACAGATTTGATTTCAACAATTCCATCATAAATTTCAGGAACTTCCATTTCAAATAAACGTTTCAATAAACCTGGATGTGACCTAGATATAAAGATTTGCGGTCCTTTACTCGTGTTTTCAACTTTTGTTACGAACACTTTAAGGCGATCATGAACCTGGTATTCTTCGGTTGGCATTTGTTCAGACTCAGGTAATTTCGCTTCAATTTTACCTAAATTCACATATACGAATCTAGGGTCAATGCGTTGAATAATACCGGTCATGACATCTTCCTCGCGGTCTGAATACTCACTGAAGATAACCCCTCGTTCAGCCTCACGCACACGTTGTGTAACTACTTGCTTAGCAGCTTGTGCAGCAATTCTACCAAAATCCTTTGGTGTTACTTCAACTTCTATAATATCTTCAATTTCGTAATTAGGATCAATTTTCTTAGCTTCCTCCAACGAAATTTCTTGTTGATTATCCAATACTTCCTCTACAACTGTCTTACGTGAAAACACACGCATCGTACCAGATTTTTCATCTAATTCAACACGAACATTTGTAGCGGATTTAAAATTCTTCTTATAAGCAGATATTAATGCAGCTTCTAGAGCTTCAATTAAGATCTCCTTATCAATACCTTTTTCTTTACCTAAATTTTCAATTGCATCAAACAATTGACTACTCATTTTCCTCTTTCCCCCTTATAATGTAACTGCGAGTCTCGCTTTTGCAATTTTCTCAAATGGTATCTCTACTTGCTGCTTACGTGTTTTCACTTTGTATTCAATAGTAGCAATATTATTTGAGAAATTTACTAGGATACCTTCGTATGCCTTTTCACCATTAATTGGTTCAAATAACTTTACATAAACATTTTTGTTTATACTTTTAGCAAAGTCTTCCACAGTTTTGATGGGGCGTTCCACTCCTGGTGAAGATACCTCTAGGAAATACGCTTCCTGTATAGGATCAACATCATCTAGCTTTTCACTCAATTGCTCAGACACTTCGCCACATTCGGTGATGTCTATTCCGCCTTCTTTATCAATAAAGACTCTTAAAAACCAATTTTTTCCTTCTTTTACATATTCAATATCGACTAACTCTAGATTCTTTTCTTCTAGTATTGGCCTAACTAGTTCTTCTGTTGTTTTGACAACCTGAGAGCTCAAGTCTAACCCTCCTCCTTTTAACTCTAGCTGTACTTACTATATCTTATTATTGACTAACTGCCTATTTTTCATTTAAAAAGATAAACCAATATAAAACCCTTGCCAATAGGCAAGGGAATGTTACACAACGTAGGCAGATTACGAAGAAAGAGTGGGAATGCCCACTCTTTTGTCCGATACTATCGATACTTACTACTAAAATATACCATAAGTAATATGGCTATGCAAGAAAATAACGAAGAAATAGCCCTTACATTTCTTTATTTGGAAAATAAATCAACTAAGGATTCCCTACTATGATTAGTTTCGATTTTTAAATAATTTTGTAAAGCTTTTTGAAGGGAGGCCTTTGTAGTTGCTTTACCACCGAATTCTACATCTAGTTTAATCATATTGCGAACAATCTCTGGACTTAAACCAGTGATAACTAATTTACTTCCCATCATACCTACACCATCTAGCAATTTTAGGAATAATCGAATTGCTTCGTTGTCCATTTCAGCTATGCCAGATAGATCCATAATCAGTGTTTGGATTCTCATTCGACCAACTTCAAATAAGACTTTCTCCTCGATTACATTTGCCCGATTCGTATCAATCGTACCGATCAGTGGAAGAATACTAACGTCTTGCGTTATCGGAATTATTGGTACAGAAAGGTTATTTACTAATTTTTGCTGTTTCTCAATTAACTCATCTTTATACTTGGAATAGCTAATAAAAAAGCTATTCGTGAATGAGTCGACCAGCTCATTATATATACTTGTTTCTGTATAGAAGTTTTCACTACTCTTTACCTTATGACCTGTTAACGTATCAAAATGGTATAAAAACTCCCAAAAAGTTTTTCGGATTGCTCGAATCCACTCCAATTTGAAGCTGAGCGTCATGGCATGCTTAGCCCAAACTATGCCTTCTTTTTTCGCAAACTCTTCTACTTCATTAAGCTTACCATCTACGATTAAAAGTACAAGTTGATGTGCATTATCTAGTAGATTTATATTACCAATTACATGTATCTCATTAATCTTATCTCGTACATTAACAGCAACACTAAGTAACCTTTCTTCAAATGAAGGTCGATTTAAAACTAGAAACTCATGAAGATCTTCACTTTTAATCAAATTAGGCACTAGACACACTTCCTTCTATAATTTGAAATTATTGTATCTGGATACAAACGTTATTTTCAAGCAAAATTATAGGTAGAACTTACTACAGCTAGGGTAGATGACATAGAAAAAAAGAGAGGTAGCACCCCAATGTATATACCACATTAAGTCACCTCTCAAACCTAATTCAAACTATAGTTAGAATAATGAAAGCTGGTTTTTCTCTTCCATGCCTTCTAAACAACCATGATTATCTAAATACTCTAGTATTGTTTTAGAAATTTTACTTCTTTCCCGCAAATCTTCCTTGGATAAGAATTCTCCCTCTTCTCTTGCTTTTACAATGTTGATAGCCGCGTTCGTTCCTAGTCCTTCCACTGCATTGAATGGTGGAATTAACGTATTACCTTCTACAACAAATTCACTAGCCTTCGATTTATATAGATCCACTTTTTGGAACGAAAATCCACGCTCACACATTTCAAGGGCAACTTCTAAAACCGTTAATAAACTCTTCTCTTTAGGTGGAGCATCATTTCCTTTTGCATTAATCCCTTCTATACGTTTGCGAATAGCTTCCGATCCTTTAACCATTGTGTCCAAGTCAAAGTCACTTGCACGAACAGTAAAGTAGGCAGCATAGAAGAAAATTGGATAATGTACTTTGAAATAAGCAATACGTACTGCCATTAAGACATAAGCAGCCGCATGGGCTTTAGGGAACATATATTTAATCTTCTTACAAGATTCAACATACCAATCTGGTACATTATGCTTCTTCATTTCCACAATCCACTCATCCTGCAGGCCTTTCCCTTTACGTACAGATTCCATTATCTTAAAGGCAAGTGATGCTTCCAACCCTTTATGCATTAAATACACCATAATATCATCACGACATCCAATAACCTCTGGTAATCGACATATACCATCGTTTATTAATTCTTGGGCATTCCCCAACCATACATCCGTACCGTGCGATAGTCCGGAAATAATAACTAATTCAGCGAAGGTTTTTGGTTTTGTATCTTCTAACATCTGACGAACAAACTTTGTCCCAAATTCTGGCACACCTAATGTACCTGTCTTACTATTAATTTGTTCTGGCTTAACACCTAACGATTCCGTACTTGAAAATATTTTCATGACCTCTTTGTCATCCGTTGGAATCGTTTTAGGATCTATTCCACTTAAATCCTGAAGCATACGAATGACGGTCGGATCATCGTGTCCTAGTATATCAAGCTTCAACAAATTATCGTGAATCGAATGGAAGTCAAAGTGTGTGGTTTTCCATTCACTCTTCCGATCATCTGCTGGGAATTGAATCGGTGTAAAATCATAGATTTCCATATAGTCAGGCACTACAATGATACCACCAGGATGCTGACCAGTGGTACGTTTCACCCCAGTACAGCCTTTCACTAGCCGATCAACTTCTGCATTTTTAAAGACTAGGCTCTTATCCGTTGCATAGCCTTTTACATAACCATACGCAGTCTTTTCCGCGATTGTACCAATCGTACCCGCACGATACACATAATCCTCCCCAAATAATACCTTAGTATAATTATGGGCTTGTGGTTGGTATTCACCAGAGAAGTTTAAATCAATATCGGGTACTTTATCTCCTTTAAAGCCTAGGAATGTTTCAAATGGTATATCCTGTCCATCCTTATTAAGTGATGTTCCACAATTTGGACAAGCTTTATCTGGTAAATCAAATCCACTAGCATACGAACCATCCGTAATAAATTCATTATAATGGCAATCTGGACATACATAATGAGGTGGTAAAGGATTAACCTCTGTAATTTCGGTCATCGTCGCTACAAAAGATGACCCAACAGATCCCCTTGAACCGACCAGATATCCATCATCTAGCGATTTTTTTACTAGTTTATGAGAAATTAAATAAATAACAGCGAACCCATTGCTAATGATACTATCTAACTCTTTCTCTAAACGATCTGTTACGATTTTCGGTATGTCATCACCATAAATAAACTTTGCTCGTGAATAGCATAAGTTTCTAATTTCTTCATCGGCACCTTCTATTTTCGGTGTATATAAGTCATCCTTAACCGGGGAAATCTCTTCTATTTCATCTGCAAGTGCTTGTGTATTTCCAACGACAATTTCTTCTGCCTTCTCTTTTCCTAAGAAGCTAAAACAATCCATCATCTCATTAGTTGTTCGAAACGGCGTATCAGGTAATGTAACACGATTTAAAGGATTACCCGCTTGTGATGCAATTAAAATTTGCCGATACATTTTCTCGTGATCGTCAACATAATGAACATTACCACTAGCGATTACTTTTTTATTCATTCGCTCCCCTAGCGCCACTAGCTTGTTAATGATATCCAAAATTTGCGCTTCATTTTGAACAAGTTCTTTCTCTAAAAGATGGGTATAGTTACTTGGTGGCTGTACTTCAATATAATCATAAAATTCAGCGACCTTTTCTGCTTCTTCGGCTGATGTTTGCATCATCGTTTCAAACACTTCACCTTTATCACAAGCAGTACCAACTAAGATTCCCTCACGATGCTTTTGTAAAACAGATCGTGGAATACGTGGTACCCGGTAGAAATAATCAATATGAGCATACGATACTAATTTATATAAATTCTTTAATCCTTCTTGTGTTTTGGCAATTAACGTACAGTGGAAAGGTCTTGAGCGTTGGTACGCATTCCCCTCACCCATATGATCATTCAGTTGATTATGGTTCGTAATCTCTTTGTTTAGAACAGCTTGAACCAACTTCCATAGTAAATAACCCGTAGCTTCCGCATCATAAATAGCGCGGTGATGCTGTGTTAATTCAATGTCTAAATGCTTACATAGCGTATTTAATCGGTGGTTCTTTAATTCCGGAAATAGGAAACGAGCTAACTCTAGCGTATCAATTACTGGATTAGTTACTTTCTCATAACCAATTTTATTATATCCTTGATTTAAAAATCCGATATCAAAGCTTGCATTATGGGCTACAAATACTGCGTCACCACTCCAGTTATAAAAATCTCTTAAAACGTCATTTACCTCTGGCGCATCCTTAACCATATCATCGGTAATTCCCGTCAAATCTATTGTTGTCTGAGATAGCGGGTGATGTGGATTAGCAAACGATTCAAAGCGATCAACTATTTCTCCTTGATGAATTTTTACTGCTGCAAGTTCAATTATCGTATCATATACAGCCGAAAGTCCGGTTGTCTCCACGTCAAAAACAACATAGGTTGCGTTAAATAAATCGACATCACTTTCGTTATAAGCAATCGGAACACCATCATCAACCAAATTTGCCTCTACCCCGTATAGCACTTTAACTCCGTGCTTCTTACCAGCACTATGCGCCTCGGGAAAGCCTTGTACTCCTCCATGGTCAGTAATCGCTATCGCCTTATGCCCCCATTTAGCCGCTTGTTCTACAAGTCTAGCCGGTGAAACGACCGCATCTAGTTGACTCATTGTGGTATGAGCATGAAATTCAACTCGCTTTTGGCCCTCCTCAGCGGTATCCTGGCGTGAAGCAACTTGTACTTCATGCATATCATTAGCCATCATGGCTAATTCGTTAGAGTACATATCTGTTTGAATACTTCCCCTTGCTTTAATCCACATTCCTTTTTTAAGCTGCTCGAACTTCGCTGCATCTTCGTCGTTTCTTGAGAACATTTTAATTTGTAAGGAATCCGTATAATCGGTAGCCTTAGCAATCAATAGGCTTCTTCCAGATCGTAATTTGCGGATTTCAACATCAAATACATAGCCCTGTATAGTAATCCGTTTTTCTTCCTCTTGGATTTCTTGCATCTCTACTACATCATCTTGGATTTTATACCCTATGCCAAATGGCTGATTTTCTTCCACATTTCGATCTTTATCTCGTTTTTCTTTTTCTTGTATCGTTTTTAGAATGAGTTTTTGGTCTTCAAGAGACTTTTGCTCACGAAACTTCTGAATCTCTTCCATTTCCGTTTTGACATCCACTGTTAATGGGTAATAGGAGATTCCAATTTTTTGACAGAAAGCTTTGAAATTCTCATCTAAACGTTTCTTTAAAGCAGTCGCCTCTGCCTCATTTCTAGCAGTTAACATAATCTTATTACCGTTAACTCTTGGTTTTTGATTAAAAACTAAATCTCTGTATGCTGGAGATATATCTGGTGTTAACTGTAAAAATAATTGCCAATAATCACATAGCAATTCTTCACTACAGTGATTATCTCCTGGATAGAGGGTTAATTCTATTGCGGCAAGCTGCTGGAATGCATGCTTTAGTCTTGTTAACAGCTCTTGATAGATCTTGGAAGGGAGAACCTTTTCAATTTCAATATGAAAATGCCATATTTTTTTTATCTTAAAGATTTCTAGTTTGGCTAATGAACTGTCTTGAAAATACTGTTGAACATGCTCCCCAGGCATTTCAATTTGCTGGAGCAATAATTTCATTTTCTCTTTTTTTGATATGTCCATTCTTATATTCCTCCTGCCTCTTAAGCAAATCAGGATATTATGAAACGATGGAAACCCTTGTCATTAAAATGAAGACAAGGGTCCCAGTTACGCTACCTATTCTATTTCTATACTACCTTCTTTAATCAATAGATACAACCATTTAGTAATGGTAATATTTTTTAATTTACTATACCTTTCAAGTTAACGGCAAGTGGTTAAATGTATCAACTACTTACAAGAACAATCGTTGTATATCATTCCAGGTTACAATAATCATCAGTAGCATTAGTAGCGCAAAGCCAACAAAGTGGAATATCCCTTCTTTTTCTGGTGCCATTGGCTTTCCGCGTACTAGTTCAATTCCAACGAATAACAGCCTTCCACCATCAAGTGCTGGTAACGGAACAAGGTTAACAACCCCTAAGTTAATACTTAAAATCGCTGTCAACATTAAGAAATTCATAAAACCAGTTTGTACCACTTGATCTGTTGCATCATATATACCAACTGGTCCAGACAGTACATCAATACCTAGCTGACCTGTTATTAGCATCATGAGGTTCGTTAAGATCATAGAAGTTGTTTCATAGGTTCTTTCTGCACCATACTTAAAGGAACCCCAGAACGTTTTTTCCATTGCCTGGGTAACACCAATCTGGCCAATTGGTTCTCCTTCTCCCTCTATTGGAGCTACTTCTTTCGGAACTACCATTAAGTTAAGTGTCTCACCATCACGTAATACCGTCATTTCGAGTTCTTCACTAGGATTTTCCCGTACAATGGTAGTAAATTCTTCCCAAGTGGATATCGATTGCTCATCTATTTGAATAATCTCGTCATTTGCTTGGAATCCCGCTTCTTCAGCAGGACTACCGGATTGTATTTGGCTTATTCTTGCCTCATCTACCGGAACACCTTGAACAACACCAAGTATAATAAAGATAACGATTGCTAAAAGAAAATTCATCATTGGACCAGCAAACAATTGCATTGCTCGTTGGCCAGGTGTCTTCGATGCAAATTGTCGATCATATGGCGCAATTAACGTTTCTTTTTCGTCCATTACAAATAATGCCTTACGATCTACATCGAAATGTAAAAGCTCATCTTCTTCATCAATTTCATAGCCTTGAATGATTAATTCATGGTCTAAATCCACTTTTTCTACTTCAATTACTCTGGCATTGGGGTGCTTCGATTTGTTGTTTACAATTATCTTATTTACTTTACCTTCATCATCAAATTCCAAACCGATATGATGACCTGGCTTTAATTCGATAATTTCTGGATCTTCTCCTGCAACCCGCACATACCCACCAATTGGAAGTAATCGAATTGTGTATAAGGTATCATTTTTCATAAAGGCAAATATTTTCGGTCCAAATCCAATTGCAAACTCACGTGCTAACATACCAGCACGCTTTGCAAAGATCAAATGTCCCAATTCATGGACGAATACTAAAAGCCCAAACATAAATATAAACGCAATTACTGTTGTCAAGCCTAACACCTTCCTTTATTGAAGTAGAAAAAAGTATCTAAACCTCACTTAGTTTCCAGCCATTAATTGTAGGATTAAATGGAGAACAGGAAATACAAATATAGCACTATCAAACCTATCCAATATCCCACCGTGTCCTGGCAAAATTTTCCCTGAATCTTTAATGTCGTAATGACGTTTAAATGCTGACTCAACTAAATCTCCAATTTGACCAAAAACGGAAACCAATATCGAAATAATAATTATCGCCGTTATGCTATATGGAAAGCTATAAATCAGATGAAAGATTACCCCAACTACTACCGCAAGGATAATGCCACCTACAGCTCCTTCGATTGTTTTGTTTGGGCTTATCTCTGGCCATAATTTATGCTTTCCTAACGCCCGTCCTGCAAAATATGCCCCCGTATCCGTAGACCATATTAATAAGAAGGCAAAAAAGATATAGGCTAGTCCATCACTACCATTTCTTGTTTGGAGTAAATAGAAAAACCCCATTCCAACATAAAATACAGCTAATAAGACAAAGCCGACATCATCAAACGTAAATTTGTTTTTTAGTAATACTGTATAAGCAAGTAATACAAAAACAAATACTACGATTATTTGTGCAGTGTTATTAAGGAAAGAAATGGAAAAGTCTACATCCGCTGCCGGGAATAATAGTAACCACAATAATAAAATAGCTAGTATACCCGGAGGCGAAAACCAATTTATTTTATGCATTTTAAGGAGTTCGTACAATCCTACCGTTGCTAATAAATATACGACAATCGTAAATGGCTCATTACCAATTATTAAAAGTGGTATAAATAAGATTAGTGCGATAACTCCTGTCAGAATTCGTTGCTTCATATATGATACATCACCTTAAATACCTCCAAATCGCCTAGACCTATTCTGATAGTCCATAAGTGCTTCGACAAATATTTCTTCATTAAAGTCAGGCCATAATACATCCGTAAACCAAAACTCTGTATAGGCTAATTGCCAAAGGAGGAAGTTACTAAGTCTTTGTTCTCCGCTCGTACGAATTAATAAATCCGGATCTGATAAATGATTAGTATATAAATATTGCGATAATCGTTCCTCGTCTAATTGTTCAAGGGAAAATTTTTCTTCATCAAAATCCTTCATGATTAATTTAATGGCGCTTAATATTTCATCTCTACTTCCATAATTCAATGCAAAGTTTAGTAATAATCCATCATTATTCTTCGTTTTTTCCTTCGCATACCTTACCGCTTCTTTCGTATAATCTGGTAAGGAATCAAAATCACCTATCGTCTCAATACGTACATTATTTTTCATTAGATCAGGTAAGTAAATATGTAAAAATTCCTTAGGTAATCGTAATAAGTATTCTACTTCCTGTTTTGGCCTTCTCCAATTTTCAGTTGAAAAGGCAAATAAAGTTAGAACCTTGATGTTGTATTTAACGGCCGTTTCAACCGTTTTTTTCACGACATCCATCCCTGCTTTATGACCTGCAATTCTTGGTAGGCCCTTTCGTTTTGCCCAGCGCCCGTTTCCGTCCATAATAATCGCTACATGTTCTGGTACGTTGGTTAACTCTTCAGTTTGTATAAATCTTTCTTCATTCTTCGATTTAAAAAAAGGAAGTTTCATTGGCATAGTTCCTCCGAACACTGGTGTTAATGCATTTAGAAATTCTATAATATGTATGTATCATACCTAACAGATATGACTGGACATATTATTACTATATTTTAACATAAAATCGTTCACTCTTTACTATTAAACATCATCAAATGTATAAATCTCATTATACCGTTAATGAAAAGAGAATACAAAAGTGGCTGGGACAAAAGATTTACCTTAAAGGAAAAACCGAATGATGAGCAAGGACCACGCTCCGGAAATATACTTGCGGTTGCTTCCAGCACAGGGGCGACATCTGCTCGATAAAACCATCGCAGTGTCTACTTTGCACTTTATCACAGCATAAGTGCGACATCTGCTCGAAAAAACCATCGCAGTGTCTACTTTACCGCCGGGCGGCTGCCTTAGCCTCCTCGTGCTACTTCTTTAGGGGTCTCAGGCAGTGCCCTTTCCCCGCAGGAGTCTACGTATATTTCCGGAGCTAGTATCGTGTATCTTTCGGTTTTACTTTTAATTCTCTTGGTTATGTCCCAACCTCTTGTTATACGTTGGTAAGCTATATACTTTTAGCAATTTAGACTCTTGACATAGCATAATTTATTGTACCAACTATTATTATACTAAAGTTCGCTTATATAGTAGAACGTTACAAGCTTACACTTCCATAATTTCTTGTTCTTTTTGCTTCGCTAACTGATCAATTTCAGCTATATGCTTATTGGTTTGTTCTTGAACATCGTCCTGAGAAGTTCTCAGTTCATCCTCTGTAAGTTCGCCATTTTTTTCTGCTTTTTTCAAAGCATCATTTGTATCACGGCGAATATTCCTTACTTGAACACGATATTCTTCGGCATATTTTCCAACTACTTTCACAAGATCTTTTCTACGTTCCTCTGTAAGTGGTGGAATGTTAATACGGATTACATTTCCATCGTTGGATGGGGAAAGACCTAAGTCAGCCTTTTGAATAGCTTTTTCGATATCCCCCATTGCTGTTTTATCATAAGGAGTGATAACAAGTAAGCGAGCTTCAGGAGCAGATATAGTTGCTAACTGATTAAGTGGTGTGTTAGCACCATAATATTCTACAAATACACTGTCTAGAATAGCAGGATTCGCTCTACCAGCTCTTACCGTTGCAAGATTTCTAGAAAATGCTTGTACAGCCTGCTTCATCTTATCTTGGCATTCATTCATAATTTGATCTGTCATGATTATTTCCCCCTTATTATCGTTCCGATTGTCTCACCTTGAACAACCTTTTTAATATTTCCTTCTTCTGTAATAGAGAATACAATTAGTGGAATATCATTTTCCATACATAATGTTGAAGCAGTGGAGTCCATGACCCCAAGGCCTTCATTTAACATTTCCATATACGAAATGTTCTCGTATTTTTTGGCATCTTTATTTAAGCGAGGATCATCTGAGTAAACACCGTCTACATTATTCTTAGCCATTAAGATTACTTCTGCTTCTATTTCAGCTGCTCTTAATGCTGCTGTGGTGTCTGTTGAAAAGTAAGGATTACCAGTACCAGCAGCGAAAATGACAACACGCTTTTTCTCTAGGTGGCGAATTGCTTTCCTCCGAATATAAGGTTCTGCTACCTGGCGCATTTCAATGGATGTTTGTACACGTGACGGTATATCGATTGTTTCTAGTGCATCTTGTAATGCAAGTGAATTCATCACGGTTGGAAGCATTCCCATATAATCAGCGGTTGCTCGATCCATTCCCATTTCACTACCAACTTTACCACGCCAGATGTTGCCACCACCGACAACAATAGCAACCTCTACACCAAGATTAACAACGTCTTTTACTTGTTCTGCAATAGACTGAATAATTTTAGGTTCAATGCCATATCCTTGGGTTCCACTTAACGCTTCACCACTTAATTTAAGTACAATTCTACGGTAACGAGCTGTTGTCATAATAACCTCCACTTGAAATAGATTTAAACATAGTACCATAATCTATGTGCTCATGGTGAAATAGGGAACATTAGATGTCCCCTATTGTTTTTCATCATTATTTTTTAACTTGGCTCATTACTTCTTCTGCGAAGTTTTCAGAACGTTTTTCCATTCCTTCTCCAACTTCATAACGAACAAACGTTTTAACTGAAGCACCTTTTGCTTCTACATATTTTTTAACTTTTTGATCTGGATCTTTAACGAAGCTTTGTTCAAGTAAGCAAATTTCTTCGAAGAATTTACCTAAGCGGCCTTCAACCATTTTTTCAACGATTTTTTCTGGTTTACCTTCGTTTAAAGCTTGTTGTTTTAATACTTCACGCTCATGGTTAATCACATCTTCAGATACTTCTTCGCGAGAAACATACTTAGGATTTACTGCTGCAACATGCATTGCCACGTCTTTAGCAACCGCTGAGTCAGTAGTTCCTTCTAATAGAGTTAGAACACCAATGCGTCCTCCCATATGAAGGTATTCACCAAATGCATCATTATCCGTTTTTGTTACAAGTTCAAAACGACGTAGAGAGATTTTTTCTCCGATTTTTGCAACAGCAGAGTTGATGTAAGTTTCTACTGTTTCGCCTTCGCCATTTAGCTTTTGTTGTAATGCTTCTTCAACAGTTGCTGGCTTTTGCGATAGTAAATGACTTCCTAGATCTACTAGTAGTTGCTGGAATTGTTCATTTTTTGTAACGAAGTCTGTTTCACAGTTCACTTCTAAAAGTACTGCTGTATTGCCTTCAGATGCAATGTATGTAGAACCTTCTGCTGCAATACGGTCAGCTTTTTTAGCTGCTTTAGCAATTCCTTTTTCACGTAGATAGTCAATTGCTTTCTCAATATCACCATTTGTTTCTGTTAGTGCTTTCTTACAATCCATCATTCCAGCACCTGTTTTTTCACGTAATTCTTTTACTAATTGTGCAGTTATAGCCATTGTGAATCCTCCTTATAATTGTCTCTATTAACATTATCTTTGTTATTGTTAATATGCTTTCGGTTTAGAAATTTACTTCTTTAAAAAAGGTGATAAAAGGCTTATCCTCTTATCACCTGACCTTTTCAGAAATTAAGCTTCTTCCGTTGCAACAGCTGTTTCTTCTTCTGGTTGAGCTTCTTCAGCTACTTCTAGTTCTTCACCTTGTTTTACTTCAAGGATAGCATCTGCGATTTTACCAGTTAGAAGTTTTACAGCGCGGATAGCATCATCATTTGCTGGGATCACATAATCAATTTCGTCTGGATCACAGTTCGTATCAACGATTCCGATAATTGGAATGTTTAATTTATGTGCTTCAGCAATTGCAATACGCTCTTTACGAGGGTCAATTACAAATAAAGCATCTGGAAGTTTTTTCATGTCTTTAATTCCACCAAGGAATTTAACAAGACGTTCTTTTTCTTTTAATAAACCGACAACTTCTTTTTTAGGAAGTACTTCAAACGTTCCATCTTCTTCCATTTTTTCAATTTCTACTAAACGGTTAATACGTTTACGAATTGTTTGGAAGTTTGTTAATGTACCACCTAACCAACGTTGGTTAACATAGTACATTCCAGAACGGATTGCTTCCTCTTTAACAGAATCTTGTGCTTGTTTTTTAGTACCTACGAAAAGAACAGTACCACCATTTGCAGCAAGTTCCTTCACATAGTTATAAGCTTCTTCAACCTTCTTAACTGTTTTTTGAAGATCGATGATATAAATGCCGTTACGCTCAGTGAAGATATATTTCTTCATTTTTGGGTTCCAACGGCGAGTCTGATGTCCAAAATGTACACCAGCTTCTAGTAATTGCTTCATAGAAATTACTGACATTATTTTTTCCTCCTTGGTTTTTTCCTCCGTTTGCATCATTTCTGTATAAAGACCTATTCGGCACCATTTTATACAAATCAACAAACGTGTGTGGTTATAAATAATTAGTTTGTATTTACACCAGAAATAAATATATCATACTGAATTATTGATATCAAGCTATATATTACTTTTTTCTTGAAACTTTATAATTAATTCTACTTCTGTTTTCCCACAGCCCAATTTTCGCGCTATTTCTTCGGCGTTTAACCCTTCTTTATATAGCTGTAGAATTCTGGAATGCTGGGATACTTCGACCTCATCTTTTACGGTATCGCTTCCTGGTACACTGATTGGTATTTCTTCATGTTCTTCTACTATTAAAGAAGGTTCATCCTCTACATTTATAGGGGGATCTACATTCTTGGCAGTGGGCTGGATATTGGCTAATTCCTTCTGCAAGCGTCTATTTTCTTCCTTGATTTCTTCTAGATAGTTTTCCATGAGACTTATAAATTCCGAGCTATCATTCGACTTATTCATGGATAGTTGTTTACTTAATGCATAGATAGCTACAATAGAAATAATATGTAATAAAAAGCTCACAATAAATAAAAATGATGTCATAAATTAATTAGCTCCTAATATCGAAGTTATTCCCAAGGTAAGGGTGTTTGAATGTAGGGTCTTGCTCTGTGTTATCCTCTTGATTATGTTGCTTCTTATCCCCTGGTATAGGACTACCCTTCTGGCCATCTTTTTGGAATTGGATATCATCAAACTCTTGTACTTTTTTTCGTTTTTGATTGTCTTGTTTTACTTGACTCTGGGCCAATGCTTCCTGAAAATGCTGATTTGATTTAAGCATTTGTTCTTGTAGTTTACCTGCATCTTGTGTTCTTGGAAGCGCAACCTGCATTTCAACAGATTTCCAACTCATCCTATATCACTTCCTTCACTATACAAACAAGCTATCAGTAAATGTTGGAACATTTGTTAAATAGAACGCATATAGATTTCATTTCGAAGAAGCTCAAATTCCACTTGTGCATGTTCCGTATTCATTACTCTAGTATATTTACCAAATGTAATGGTGGTATTACCATATAAATTTCCAGTGACAGTTAATTTAGCCTGATTCAAATCGGAGTTGCTAGCCATAGAACGTAGCTGTTCGTTTACTGAGTTTAACTGTGCTTGATTTTTATCATAGGATGCTTTTTGTCTTTTTAACGTCGCAACCAATTGGGGATTGGATTCAAGATTAGGAGTTTGGCTCAATTTATCACCAATTATAGATAATTTCTCCAGCGTATCTTCCAATTCCTTCTTTTCAGCCTCTAGTTTCTCTAACTTTTCTAATTCTTTATGACTTCTTCCAAGGACGAGAACTGTTTTGGTATTCATTTGATTTCCAACATGTTTCACTTGAATCGATTCCCCTGCTGATATTTGCCCACCGATAATACTACCTCGTTCACAAACTAATTCACGGCCAACCACACAATCACTATGAAGAATAGAGTTTTCAACATATAAATTTCCAGCCGTCTGAACCATTCCTTGGTTAATATAGCCAATATGAATATTCTCGCCGGCTTTCATAAATCCCTTATGGAGACCTGAAAATCCTTCTGAGATATAAACCGATCCGTTAGCTAAAATAGTAGCAGCTTCAACCATGCCATATATTTTTACGTCTCCCCCGGCATGTACCCTAAAACCTGAAGGGACATTTCCTCGAATGACAATGGTTCCAGGAAAGTCCAGGTTACCTTCTTTCATCGATAGCGTATCTGTTACTTCATATACAGGGTGAACCTGAATAAGGTTCCCATGCATACTTGCCTGACCAACTTCTTCAGCAAAGAAGGATTGACTTTCCTCCTCATATCGAACATTTTTACCGGGTTTCAGATTTATTGGTTTTCCGGGTCTGCTAGAAACTACCTTCCCATACACATCTATTCCCTCAACACCATTAGTCGGCATTGAAATTTCTACAAGCTTGTCTCCTTTTTCTACGGAAGGGATTTGCATAACATCCCGAAAGTTCCAATTATCCGTTTTCTCAATCTCAGGATGAAAATTAATCTTAAAATCTACTTTGCCATCTATTCCGTGAATCGGTTCTTTTCCTTTTGCAATCATTAACGGAAAATCATCAAGTGTAATATCGGAAAGCAATCGGTCTAAATTCGATTGTTGAATACCATATTTGATATTATATTCTGCTAGTAGTTTCATAACAGACTCAGCTGTAACTTCCAATTCTTGATTTGCTAGATACTCCTCAGTATATACGAGTTCGGCCATCATACGATCTGCTGAGATGTTTATATTGAAAAAATCACGAAGATCAATCATTACGTTATTGCTCCTTTAAATAGACATCAACCTTATAAAGCTTCTTGAAGCTTGTTTCTTAATTTAAAGATTGCCTTCTTATGAATTTGCGAGATTCTAGAAGTTGTTAAGCCAAGAACCTGTCCTATCTCGGTAAAGGTTAATCCATCTTGATAAAAAAGACTAATAATCATTTGTTCATTCTCTTTTAAACCTTTTATACCATCAGCTAAATCTTTGTATTGTTCATTCTTCACAACATGTTCATCAGGTTGAACCGATTTATTATCTGGAATGGCATAGCCGATCCCTTCTTTATGTTCGGATTTACCATCCTTTGGCTTATCCTCGATAGAAAGCATATTAGCAAAAAGCGAATCCCTTACGTACGTTTCAACTTCTTGAACAGACATATCTAGAGCATTGGCTAATTCCATTGAAGTTGGTTCTCGTTGATATAGCTGCTCAAGTTTTTGAGTAGCTTGTTCAATTTTTTTCGTTTTTTCCCGAATAGAACGTGGCAACCAATCTTCTTTTCTTAATCCATCTATAATGGCTCCTCGAATTCGAAAGGATGCATACGTATCAAATTTTAAATCCCTATCAAGATCAAACTTTTTTAATGCATCATATAATCCAAATAATGCTAAACTTTTTATATCATCTTTCATGACACTATTTGGCAAATGACTCATCGTTCTTTCTACATGGTAATGAACCAAATACATATACTGTTGGATTAGCTGATTTGCTGCATCGTCATCTTGATTATATTTCCATTTATTCCATAAATCTTGTTCTAGAGGAGAGATTTTTGTACCCAAAGGAAATGCTCCTCCCTGTCCTAGTTTTTGTCATCCGATCTTGTACGATTAAATAACGTGTTCACCTTTGGTAATCGTCCGTATTTTTAAAAGGCCCGTCTGTGGGTCAAACTCAATTGTACGACCAAAATTCCCGCCTACATCAGAGGAAATAACAGGAATTTTATGTTCTGCTAATTTATTCAAAACCGCCTCTACATTGCGTTTACCAATTCGCATCATGTCATTCCCTGTATTAATTTGGAACATCTGTGCACCACCAGCAATTTTCGCTTGTAATTGTGGCTTACGAACACCTCTACTCATTAGTTCTTCAACTAAGATATCAATAGCGGTATCTGCATATTTATATCGATTTATTGTCGCTTGTTTACCGAGATTAGAATCTGGTAGCATGACATGTGCCATGCCTGCTATTTGTTTATTTTTATTAAAAATGACTACTCCTACACAGGATCCTAATCCTGACGTTCTAATAACATCAGGCGCTGTTACAATATTTAAATCCGCTATTCCTACTTTTACGACAGACTGTTTGCTCATAATCCTTGAATTCCCAAAGCTTGAAAAATTTTGTTGAATGATTCCGGCGATGGAAGTAACAGCAACTGTCCATTTATACCTTTTTGTTCTTTCTCCGTATCATTCATTTTCGTGTTGATGATAATAGCATAATCATACACCTCGGATACCTGTAATAAGCCAACAGTCAAAATTGCACCAGCCATGTCTACACTAAAATGCGGCACAGATGGTTGCATATTAATATTAGTAAAGTCAGAAAGCGCGGATAAATAAGATCCAGCTATCATATTTCCTGCTTCTTGAAGAGCAGAGACAGCTAATTCATCTTGCTCACCTTCAGAAAATAACGTAAACTCACTATTGTTTGTCATTTCCTGTACAAGCGTCTCTGCTTCCTCCATAGAGAACAATAAATAAACCATTCCTGGTGCCTCGCCCAGTATTTGAAATAAAATACCTACGATGATTTTTTCGGCACCACCAACCATTTCCATCACTTCATCAAATGCGACAATATCAATACTTGGTACTTCCATGTCAACCTTTTTTTGTATCAGCTTTGACATGGAAGTTGCGGCATTACCTGCACCAATATTTCCAATTTCCTTTAATGCGTCTAGCTGTATATGGGAAAGCTGTTGATAATTCATATGATTTAACCTTCTACATTTTTCAACTCGTTAATTTCCTCGTTCGTTAGAACCTTTCTAAGGTCTAGCAAAATTAATAATCGGTTTTCTAGCTTAGCTACACCTTCGATATAATCTGCATTAACAGCACCAATTACTTCTGGTGCAGGTTCAATTGTTTCGGTTGAAATATCAATTACATCATTAGCTGCGTCTACAATCAATCCTACTTCCATATCTTCTAAATTAACGATGATAATACGAGTGGATTCCGTATATTCTGCCTCTTCTATTCCTAAACGAGAACGAAGATCAATGATTGGTGTCACAACACCTCTTAAGTTAATGACCCCTTTTACGAAGTGTGCCGTATTGGGCACGCGTGTAATGGTTTGGATACGCTCAATTGACCCAATTTGTTGTACAGATACTGCAAATTCTTCATCCTTTAATTGAAATACGATCACTTTCTTTTCCGTTACTGTTTCATTACTCATTTCTTTTCCCCCTCAATTTTAAATTCCTTATTTAATAATTGCGTTACTATCAATAATTAATGCCACTTCTCCATCTCCTAAAATAGTAGCTCCAGAGATGGCAAACGTATTGCTTAATAATGATCCTAGTGATTTTAAGACGATTTCTTGCTGTCCAATGAATGAGTCAACGACTAGCGCTGCGATCTTTTCACCTTTTTTCACGAACACAATCGATGTATATTCATCTGGGGCTGCTTCTTGTTCCACACCAAAGATACCTTTTAAATCTACTAACGGAACTACTTTTCCTCTAAAATCAATAACTTTCTTATGATGTGCTGATAAAATCTGTTCTTTTGAGATAATTGCCGTTTCAATAATAGAAGACAACGGAATGGCATACTTTTCTTTATTTAATTCAACTAACAATGCCGAGATAATCGTTAGGGTAAGTGGTAATTGAATCGAGAACACCGAACCGTTATTATATTCTGAGTCAATGGAAATACGTCCACCTAGTGACTCAATTGTATTTTTCACAACATCAAGTCCGACACCACGACCCGAAATATCAGAGATTTTATCGGCAGTTGAAAATCCACTTTCTAGGATTAATTCATAAATTTGTTGTTCGGATAACCCTTCTGCAGCGGATTCTGTCAAAATGCCATTGTTAATCGCTTTTTGTAAGACCTTATCCTTATTTATTCCGGCACCATCATCGGAGATTTCGATGAAAACATGATTTCCGCTATGATATGCTTTTAATTCAATCGTACCTTTCTCAGGCTTCCCTTTACGAATTCTTTCCTCCGGAGATTCTACCCCATGGTCAATAGCGTTTCTTAGCAAGTGAACAATTGGATCACCGATTTCATCTATTACCGTTCGATCTAACTCTGTATCTGCACCGATAATTTCGATATCAATTTGTTTGTTTAAGTCTCTAGCTAGTTTACGAACCATTCTAGGGAATCTACTAAATACGGTATCAATTGGTACCATACGCATTGTAAGAATAATGTTTTGTAAATCACTTGATATTCTCGCCATGCGTTCCACTGTTTCTTTCAGATCAGCATTTTGTAAATCTACTGAAATTTGTTCTAATCTTCCACGGTCAATGATAAGCTCTTCAAATAAATTCATTAGTACATCTAATTTATCAATATTAACGCGAATCGTTTTATTATTGTGGGATGCTTTTTTCGTTTCTTGCTCCTTATCTTTCTTTTCAACCTTATTTTCCGTTACAGAAGTATTTTCCTCTTCTGTTGGTGTTGGTATTACTTCACTCTCATTTGTTTCTCGATAATCGCTAACAGAAAAATCAGATATCGAAACTTCCTCTATTTCGGATACTTTTTTTATCTTTTTCACGATTTCGTCTGCATCTTGATTACTTACTAAAATGACAGAAAATGTGTCATCAAAGTTCTCCTCTTCTAAATCATTAACAGAAGGCTCAGACTTGATTACTTCCCCTAGTTGCTCAAGGACTTCAAAAACCATGAAGACTCGTGCACCTTTTAATAAACAATCCTCGCGTAATCGAACTGTGATCTCGTAATTTTGGAATCCGCGTTCTTTTGACTCATTTAAAATAGATAACTCAAACGCATCTAAGTTTGTAAAAACATTGGATATTGCCGGAGATTCAACCTCCACCTTAATCTCTTTATTCGGTTCTGAAATAGGCGTACCTTTTTCAATCATTTCTAGTTTGCTAGCAATTTCCTTTACATCTAGTGAACCAGTTCCACCACTTGCAATATCTTCTACCATCGTATTTAAGTGATCTACCGTATCAACCAATAAATCAATCATATCAGACTGTACTTGAACACGGTCATAGCGTATTGCATCAAATGCATTTTCGAGTGTATGGGTCAACGTTGCTAAGTCATTATAACCCATTGTTGCGGACATACCTTTAAGCGTATGTGCGGCTCTGAAAATCTCTTCTATGATAGCTTTCTCGTTAGGGTCCTTCTCTAATTCTAATAACTTCTTATAGAGCACTTCTATATGCTCATTGCTTTCATCGATAAAAACATCTAAATATTGTGTAGTATCCATTTTACATCCCCCCAGATCTATTGGTTAACTTGTAAATCATTTCTCCCATTTGATGTAAGTGAACTATATAATTAACAGCATTTGTTTTAATTGCTGCTTTTGGCATTCCATAAATAATTGCTGATTCCTCGGATTCAGCTAATACAATGGCATCAGGATCATGATTTTTTAATCGTTCAATCCCTAATGAACCATCACTCCCCATTCCGGTCAGCACGACTGCAATTTTATTCATACGAGCTATTTCAGCCGCAGATTCAAAAAGCACATCAACTGCTGGGCGGTGCCCTGCTCTCTCCTTTTCTTGTGTCAGTTCAATAGCATGGGAAGTGCCTACTCTTCTAATTTTCATATGGTAATCGCCTGGTGCTATATAAACTGTTCTTTCTTTTATGATTTCTCCATGTGTTGCTTCCTTTATATGTAATGCGGAGAGATTATTTAATCGTTCAGCTAATGACTTCGTAAATCCAGCTGGCATATGTTGTACGATAAGTACTGGACTAGAAAAATCATTAGGTAGGTCCATTATTAGCCGCTGCAGTGCCCGTGGACCACCGGTCGATGCACCTATTAATACTAGTGTCTTGGCATATAACTGTTTTGTAGCAACTAGTGTAGGTGTTTCTGTAGTCTCACGTTTTTTGGTTACATCAACCTGTGAGGCAGCAATTACTTTTGAAATAATTTCTTGCTTAATCGTAGCGATATCTAAGGATATCGAACCTGATGGCTTCGTGATGAAATCTACAGCACCACTCGTAATCGCTTGTAATGTACTATTTGTTGCATCCTTTGTTAAACTAGATAGCATAACTACCGGTAATGGATTGGAATCCATGATTTGTGTCAGAGCAGTGATGCCATCCATGACTGGCATTTCAACATCTAGTGTTACGACATCTGGTGTTAACTCCTGTATTTTCTTCAGTCCGTCTTCCCCATTCCTAGCTGTTGCAATTACCTGTATACGACTATCACTTTCTAGTATATCGGTAATCATTTTCCTCATAAATGCCGAGTCATCGATCACGATTACGCGAATGGGAGTCACTATCCTCACCTTCCTTTTATAGTTAATAGACCCTTTAGTCTTTCAACAAAAGTAGAAGATTCCTTTATACTGGTTTCTACTTTTCTATTTAAATAGCTATCTACTAGCTGCTTAATAGATTTAGCAATAGATGATTTGTCATTGCTAATGGAAAAAGGAGTCTGCTGAATAACAGAAGCTGTCACTGTTTTGTCCTCGGGTAATATGCCAAGTACTTTTACATCTATTTCAAGAAACTGCTCTATTAATTTCTGAAATCGAGTTACCGTTGTTTTGCCCTTCTTAAGATTATCTGAACGGTTTAGAACTACTTGTATTGGCAATGTTCTATTGTAACTTGCAATATATTTAATCATGCTATATGCATCTGTTATGGAAGTTGGTTCTGGCGTCGTAATGACAATACATTCATCTGATGCTAAAACAAAATCCATACTAGATTGAGTGGCACCCGCTCCCATATCAAATATAATATAATCAAATGATGCTAGAACATGGTTATATTGCGCTAGAAAGTAGTTCATCTTATCCTGATCCACAGAAAAAATATCAGTCAGCCCTGCTCCTCCGGCAATAAACTTTAGATTATTTGGTCCTAGTTCCATAATATCATAAATAGGTAATTGGTCCTGAAGTAAATTGACAATGGTTCTCTTTGCTTGAAGACCAAGTAGTATCTCTACATTACCCATCCCGATATCTAAATCGATTAATAGGACCTTTTTCCCCTGTTTACAAAGCTCTAAAGAGAAATTTACAGAAATATTGGTTTTGCCAACGCCACCCTTTCCACTTACAAAAGAAATTGTTTTCGCTTGTATTGGTTTATTTGATGCTTCCTCTAGTTTTCGTCTTAAGCCCTCTGCTTGATCACGAATCAAATAAATCACCTACTAATAAATCGCTAATGAATTCTCTTGTTGGATTCAAAATATTATCTGGTACCTCTTGACCATTTGTTAGATAAGCTATTCCGATTTTTTCTCCTAGAGGAATGTTGAGTAAGCTTCCATATTGTCTTGTTTCATCTATTTTTGTAAAAATTAGCCCTTCCATATTGATGTGACGGAAGTTGTAATAAATATCAGAAATATCTTTCGGTTTTGCCGTTAACGATAGTACTAAATAATGGGCGACGTTTTCTTGCTGCTTAAGGTTAGCGGACAATTCCTTCACATACTGTTCATCCCGATAGTTTCTTCCTGCAGTATCAACTAGAATTAAATCATAATTTTTTAACTTCTCCACTGCATTCTTATAATCTTCTACTGAGTAAGCCACTTCGACAGGTGTATTTAAGATTTTGGCATACGTCTTCAGTTGATCAATCGCTGCAATTCGGTATGTGTCCATGGTGATGAAAGCGACCTTCCTTTTGTCCTGTAAGATACTTTTGGCAGCTACTTTTGCTATCGTTGTCGTTTTTCCTACACCTGTTGGACCAACAAAGTGTACAATTTTCGCATTTTCAGAAATCCCCTCGAAGGAAAGACCAGCTAGTTGGTCCTCCATTTCCTTCTTAACATCATGTATAATCGTTAGAGAATCTGGTAATACTTTGTTTTCTCTATGACGTTCTACCACATTCATCACAATCGAGGTAGCTAAGTCTTCTTTTACTTCTTGATCAAGTAAATGCTGATATACTACTTGATATTCTAACGGGAATAATGAAGGATTTTGCTGACTTGATTGGTTCTCTAGCATACGACGCATGTTCTTCATTTCCGAGATAAGTTCTGTCTCAATGGAAGTCTTCAGCTTAGATGGACGAGTAGGGCGTACTCCTAATTTCTCATTTGTTCTAGACTTTGAGACGATAGGATTATGATCCAGTGCTGCAACTACTTCAATTTTCCTTTTCTTAAAGAATCCTAAAAATCCACCATCTTGGATTTCCTTCGAGCTTAAAATAACCGCATCGGCTCCTAGTTCCTTCCGAATTTGCTTCATTGCCTCAGGCATTGTTGGTGCTACATATTTTTTTACCTTCATGCTATATTCACCACTCCAACACTTTGAACTTGTACAGTAGGTTCAAGCTCGTTATAGGATAATACGACAACTTGAGGTAGAAATCGGTCTAGTAATTGCTTTAAATACATTCGAATTGCTGGCGAACACAATATAACTGGATTCTCTTCTTGAAGTGCTAAATTCTCTACCTGTTCACTAATTGCTTTTATAATAGACTGTTGTGAATCAGGGTCTAATGCTAAATAATTACCATGTTCTGTCGTTTGAATATTATCCGCCATTATTTTTTCAACCTTACCAGAGACGGTGATTACCTTTAATGAATTATCTTGATTAGCATATTGCTTAGTCAACTGTGCAGATAATGCTTGTCTGACATATTCTCCTAGTAGCTCTGGATCATTCGTTAGCTTACTAAAGTTTGCTAATGTTTCAAAAATGATAGGCAAATTTCGTATCGATACATTTTCTCTAAGTAGTTTAGCTAACACCTTTTGTATATCTCCAATCGATAACGGATCCGGTGTAGTCTCTTCTACTAGTATTGGATAACTTTCTTTTAAGTGATCGACCAATTCTTTTGTTTCTTGTCTACCCAATAATGTATGTGCTTGACGTTTTATCACTTCGGTAATATGGGTCGATACAACAGAAGGAGGGTCTACCACGGTATAGCCAGACAATTCCGCTTCATCTTTATTTTCTTCACTAATCCACTTAGCTGGTAATCCGAAAGCAGGTTCCTGTGTTTCAATACCATCAATGACATCATTATCCATATCAGGTGTCATAGCTAAATAATGATCGAGTAAAATTTCGCCCGAAGCCACTTCATTCCCTTTAATTTTCAATCGATACTCATTCGGATTCAGTTGAATATTATCTCGTATTCGTACAACTGGAATAACAATACCTAATTCAATTGCTAATTGTCTACGAATCATAATCACTCTATCTAATAGGTCCCCTCCCTGTTTCGCATCAACTAAAGGGATAAGGGCATAGCCAAATTCGAACTCAATTGGATCCATGTTAAGTAGATTAATAACATTTTCTTGCGTTTTCATCGCAGTTCCTTCAGCTTGATCTTCTTCCTCCTCATCTTTCACAACTGGTATTTTTTGCTTACGCATCATAAGGTAAGCACCTAATGCCAGAACAAGAGCTATAATCGTTGTTAAGAAAAAGTTGATTGGAGTAAGACCTAATAAGAATATAGTACCTGCAGCGATTAGTAATAACTTAGGATATTGCAATAATTGCTCTGCAACATCACTACCTAAATTATTACCGGATGCAGAACTACGAGTCACCACGATACCTGTAGCAGTAGAGATTAATAGGGCAGGTATTTGACTAACTAATCCATCCCCTACTGTTAATCGCATATACGTATCAATCGCCTCTTGAAACGTGTAACCTTTGTCCATCATTCCAATTGTAATTCCGAATAAAATATTGATGAGAACAATAATGATACCAGCAATGGCATCACCTTTTACGAACTTACTTGCACCATCCATAGAACCATGAAAATCCGCTTCATTTTCTACCTTTTTCCTTCTATCTTTTGCTTCTTGCTCTGAAATAAGTCCCGCATTTAAATCTGCGTCAATACTCATTTGTTTTCCTGGCATCGCATCCAGTGAGAATCGAGCTGCAACTTCTGATACACGTTCTGAGCCTTTCGTAATAACTAAAAAGTTAATAATGACAAGAATGACGAACACGACAAATCCAACTAGTGGACTGTTTCCAATAACAAACGTACCGAACGTATCCACAACACCACCAGCCTCAGCATTACTTAGAATGGATCGTGTTGTAGAGACATTCAGCGCTAATCTAAACAAAGTTAGTAATAGTAAAAGGGTTGGAAATACCGAAAACTGCAGTGGCTCTTGCGTGTTCATGGAAACTAATAGAACGATTAGTGCCAGAATAATATTAATTAAGATAAGTACACTGAGTAGCCATCCAGGTAGTGGGATGACTAACATGATAATGACTACTATTACAGCTATTAAAACGGAAAAATCACGGGCTTTCATGGAAGTCTCTCCTTAAGGTTTAAACTTTTTTCTCCATGCGGTATACATATGCTAATACTTCAGCAACCGCTTGATAAAATTCTTCTGGAACTACCTCACCAATCTCTACCGAGGCATAAAGTGACCTTGCTAAAGGTCTATTTTCTACAGTGATCACATTATTTGCATTGGCAATCTCACGGATTTTAAATGCAATATGATCTACACCCTTTGCTACAACATAAGGAGCACTTGCTTTTTCTTCATCATATTTAATGGCAATTGCATAATGCGTAGGGTTTGTAATTACTACATCGGCATTAGGAATTTCACTCATCATACGACGCATCGATATCTGTTTTTGTTTTTCTTTTATTTTCGATTTTATCAAAGGGTCACCTTCGATATTTTTATATTCATCCTTAATGTCTTGCTTCGACATTCGGATGTTCTTCTCAAAGTCGTATTTTTGATAAGTATAATCAAATACCGCTAAGAACAGTAAGGCTATCGTTGCTGCAATTCCCATGATTAAAGTTGTCCTTCCGAAAAAGGCAAGTGCGTTCTCCGCATTTTTAAACGCAATCATGAGCATGTCGTCCTTAAATAGCCAAATAACAAAGAATGTGATAAAGCCTATAACAACTATTTTTAAAAATGACTTCAATAATTCTACAAGTGCACGTAATGAAAAAATGCGTTTTGCACCTTGAATGGGATCAATTTTCTTTAAATCGAATTTCAATGGCTCTGTTGTAAATAAAAACCCAATTTGCATTAGATTAGACCCAACACCAGCTACCACCGCTATAATCATTACTGGTCCCACTATTTTAGCGAATTCCAACATAATTTCTTTAAACAGCTGAAAGACGTTTTTTTCGGTAAGTTCCCAATGAATAAACTCAGTAAATGTATGTTGGAAGAGGGCAAGCATATTATCCTTCATAAAACTTCCAAATACCGCCATCATGATTAAAACAAATAGTAGTAAAAAGGCTGTATTTACATCTTGACTTTTTGCTACTCTCCCTTTCTTTCTCTCATCGTTTCGTTTCTTTGGAGTTGCTTTTTCTGTTTTTTCTCCAGCAAAAAATTGGAGATCCAATCGTAATTGCATATTAAGCACCTCCAAATAACATCATTAACCCTTGAATAACTTCAAACATATAACGAAATAGATTTTTTACTAGAACGATATAGAGACTTAAGAAAACTAGAATTGCAACAAAGCTTACTAATATTTTTAATGGTAATCCCACTACAAATACATTTAGTTGGGGTACCGTTCTAGAAATAATTCCTAAGGCAACATCTACTAAGAACAGACAGCCAACAATAGGAACCGCTATTTGGAAAGCTATAAGAAACATACTATTAAATGCCCTTATGACAAACTCTGCAATACTCCCGTTTTCAAACGGAATAAATGCATCTATTGGGATAAACGAATAGCTATTAACAATCCCATCTATTAAAATATGGTGACCATCAACCGATAATAAGAATAATAATGCGATAATATAGAAATATTGTCCTGTTATCGGGCTTTGTGCACCTGTTTGTGGATCCATGACATTTGCAATAGCAAACCCCATTTGAAAATCTATTAATCCACCAGCAACTTGAACAGCTGAAATGATAATATAGCCAATTAGTCCTATTAGAACCCCAACAAGTACCTCTTTTATAATCAAAAATAAATATAATTCATCGAACATAATTCCAGATGGATCAACCGTATAAAAAATGATAAAAGCTAAAAACACACTAATACCAATTCTAAATTGTACTGGAATGGTTCGATAAGAAAATAAAGGCATTGTAACAAAGAACCCTAATACACGGACTAATATAAGTAAAAAGACTGGAAAACTATTTATATTAATTAGCTCTAACATTATTTACCCTACAAACCGATTTAAATTTTGAAATAAATCCGCCGTGAATTCTACCAAGGTGGACAGCATCCAAGGACCGAAAAATAACAATCCAACTAAAACAGCTACAATTTTAGGAATAAAAGCAAGGGTCTGTTCCTGAATTTGTGTAGTTGCTTGGAATATACTAACTAGTAAACCAACAGCAAGTGCCAATATTAATAATGGACCTGTTATGAGAAGTATCGTATAAATGCCTTTTTCTGCTAGAGATAATACAAATTCACTACTCAAATCCATAACCCCTCCTTTCCCCTATTTTAAAGACGTCAGAAACCTGACAATAAAGAGTGCGTAATTAAATACCAACCATCAACCATTACGAATAAAAGTATTTTAAATGGTAATGAAATCATTACAGGTGGTAGCATCATCATCCCCATTGACATAAGAATACTGGCAACCGCCATATCAATGATAAGAAATGGGATAAAAATCATAAAGCCCATTTGAAATGCTGTTTTCAATTCACTAATCGCAAAAGCTGGCACTAAAGCGGTTAGTGGAATATCTTGTATAGTTTCCGGCGCTTCAATTTCGGCATAACTCAAAAAGAGTGCTAAATCTTTCTGCCTTGTATGTTTAGCCATAAAGTTCTTAATGGGCTCACTAGCCCGGTCATATGCTTCATCCAGTGTAATTTCTTCATTAAATAATGGTTGTAACCCTTGTTGATAAACCTCACTAAAAGTAGGTGCCATAATAAAAAACGTTAAAAATAAAGCTAAACCAATTAACACTTGGTTCGGTGGCATTTGCTGTGTCGCCAGTGATGTTCTAACAAATGATAGAACAATAACAATTCTAGTAAAGCTGGTCATTAAGATTAAAATCCCCGGTGCTAAGGAAAATACCGTTAGCAACAGGATTAACCGTATCGATGTTGAAACATTTGTAGGGTCGGAACCAGAAAACATATCGATAAATTCATTCATGGATATCTTCCTTCTCGGTATGCTTATTCACTAATTTTTTTCTATTTTCCTTCAGTTTCTCTAACTCATTAGAGAATAAATTTTTAAAATTTGCGTTCGTATCATTCGTATTCTCATTTGTTTGCTTGTCTTTTCGTTGAAGAAGTGATAGCAAGTTTTCTGGTTTGAAATCAGATTGCTGGTTATAGCTACTTAGAATTTCTTCTTTCATTCCCTCATCTTCTATCTCTTCTAAAAGTTGAACATTCTCCCCTACACCCACAAGGTATACCTTACTTCCAACACGAATAATTTGGATTGATTTGCTAGGACCAACTGCTATTCCACCAAGATTTTCTAAAGCCTTCACCTGATTGAAAAGCTTATTACGTCTGTTTAAGAACTTTAAAACGAAATAAATTAATGCAAGAATGAGAAACAAAGCAAAAACCATTTTAACTAAATCAAAAACTAATGAACCATTATCAGAACTAATACTTTGGTTAGGACTTAAGTTAACGGGGGATTCTTCTTCTGACTCCTGTTTATTCTGATCCTGATTGTCATCATATTGATCAATAACCATATCACCATCAGCAAAAACAGTTAAAGGGGATACTATTAGGAATAGTAATAAACCAAGCAGAATCCCCGCACTACTTTTTATACCCAATTTCCTCACCGTTTCTTAATCCAATGCTTTCTGGATTGCTTCAATTACTCGATCAGCCTGGAATGGTTTCACAATAAAATCCTTTGCTCCGGCTTGGATTGCATCAATAACCATCGCTTGTTGTCCCATAGCAGAGCACATAATAATTTTGGCAGCTGGACTTTGTTCTTTAATTTTTTTCAAAGCCGTAATACCATCCATTTCCGGCATCGTAATATCCATCGTTACTAAATCTGGATTCAGTTCGTTAAAAAGCTCAACCGCTTGAACGCCATCTTGCGCTTCCCCAACTACTTCGAAACCGTTCTTTACTAAAATATCCTTTATCATCATTCGCATAAAAGCTGCGTCATCTACAATTAAAATGCGTTTACTCATGTCAAATTCCTCCTAGAATGATTATTTCAGCTTCATAAGTCGATCAGATTGACTTATGATATCCGTCACTCGAACACCAAAGTTCTCATCAATAACTACTACTTCCCCTTGAGCTATTAATTTTTCATTTACTAAAATATCTACTGGTTCCCCAGCTAATTTGTCTAATTCAATAATAGAACCTGCAGTTAAGTCAAGTATATCCTTTACCGTACGCCTAGTTCTTCCTAGCTCTACTGTTACTTTTAAAGGGATATCAAGTAACATATCTAAATTCCTAGGCTGACTTACCGTTTGGCTTTGCTGTTCAAAAGTCGAGAATTCAGCTTGTTGTACATTCGCCTGGTTTTGATTCATCGAATTACCGATTAATTGTGGCTCCGGTGGCACTTCTCTAGTAAAAGTCGCATTGTTAGCTTGTACTGGTGCTGTTTCCTGATAAATAACGGACTCCTCTATTGCCACAGCTGATTCCGATTGGCTTTCCTGACTATTATTCAATAATTCATCAACTAATTGTTTCGCGAAAGGAACTGGCATTAGCTGCATAATGTTAGAATCTATTAAGCTCCCAACTTGGAGTTGGAAAGAAACTTTTACATACACATCTGCTGTACTGTCATCTTCTGCACCTGGTAATTTTTCTTGCGATATGGACGGTGGTGAAATATCAACACGTTTAGCGAAAACAGTGGACATACTTGTTGCCGCCGCACCCATCATTTGATTCATCGCTTCTTGTACTGCGCTTAAATGAATCTCATTTAACTCTCCAAATGGGCCTAACCCATCTCCGCCAAGCATAATATCAGATATAATGGCAGCATCTTCTTTTTTAATAATTAGTACGTTCTTTCCAGTAAAACCTTCTACATAATTTACTTGAACACTTACATGTTCAAACTGAAATGCCTCTTCTACTTGAGATTTAGGAATTATCGATACCGTTGGTGTCGTAATTTCTACTTTTTGATTTAATAGGGTTGAAAGCGTAGTAGCAGAGCTTCCAAATGAAATGTTTCCAATTTCACCCAGTGTATCAATTTCTATAGATGAGAGATAATCACTCATATCGATCGAGCTTTCAGATGCATCATTTGTTTTTTCTTCGGAGTCATCATCCGCACCAACATTTAATAGAGCATCAATTTCATCCTGGGAAAGCATTCCATCATTCATTTCCTTCAACTCCTTCCTTTATTTCTTCCAACACCTGAACAGATAATTTGTTTTTGTATTTACCAGGCTGTACGTGGAATTTAGGTTCATCATTTATTTTTAGAATTAATGGTTGATCTATTGGTTGTTTTAACGCAATCACATCTTGTGAAGCTAAATCTAAAAATTGCTGGATACTCATCGTTGTCTCACCAAGAATTGCTTTCGCATCAACCGGAACCTTCTCAATATTCTTCGCCAGTTTATCACTAGCCTCTGGATCCCGTTTTTTCGTGGAGGTTTGCATCCAATATTGAACAGATAGCCTTGAGATAATAGGCTCTAAAACAATATGCGGGATACATATATTAATCATGCCACTTACTTCTCCAATAGCCGTATTTAAAGAGACAACGACTACTGTTTCATTGGGTGATACTAGCTGTAAAAACTGAGGATTAATCTCCATATCTTCTAGTTCTGGCTCTATATCAATTAAGGATGCCCATGCTTCCTTTAAACTGACTGTGGCCTTCTCAAATAACTGAGAGATTAATATCGTTTCTATTTCGGTTAGATTATCAATTTTATTGATTGAATCTCCTCTACCGCCTAGTAATCTATCTAACATCCCGTAAGCAATGTTCGGATTAACCTCCATAATAATGCGTCCATCCAATGGCGATACATTATAAAGATTTAATACCGTGACTTTAGGAATAGATCGGATAAATTCCTCATACGGAATTTGGTCAACTGATGCAACGGTAATATTCACGTAGCTCCTCAGTTGTGATGAAAATAAAGTCGTTAATAGCCTTGCGTAATTTTCATGAATTCTTCCGATACTACGAATTTGGTCTTTTGAAAATCGTAGCGCTCGCTTGAAATCATAGACACGAACCTTTTTTTCACTTTCTTCTTTTTTTAGTTCTTCTGCATCCATATCACCTGTTGTTAAAGCTGATAATAGTGCGTCGATTTCATTTTGCGAAAGAACTTCATCTGCCAAAGATACTCACCTCCATATAGGAGTATTTAGTCTACTGTAATATTTTATTGATTGTATAAACATCTTGTATGGTGCCCTCCGTCATGAGTTCATTTAGCTCCAGTTTAAGCGTATCCTCAACCTCGGAAAGGCCTGTTTTAAATTCTTCCTCATCCATTTTCGCTAATTCCTTAATCAGTATGTTTCTAACTTGGAATTCACGCTTGGAGAGCTCTTCTCTTGCATGCTTACCATCTGTTATGATTTGAAATTGAATACGAACAAAGCTACCATCACTAAGGTCAGTTGTAATTTCAGGTGTTTGATAAGAATATTCAACAATCTCATCGATACTTTGTTCTCCATCTTTATCTTTCTTGTCTAGTACATTGAGGACAATTACTGCTCCAACAACACCTACTAAAATAATAATTACTAATGAAATTAGCATCGTTTTAACAAGTTTACTCAATTGAATTTTTCACCTCACTTAGTGAATGTATAATACCAATCCGCTTATAGTAAGCTGTTATACGTTCTGTTACATCTTCTTCTGTCTCTTTTACCACTACTTTTTTTCCATTGATTAACGTAATCGTTGTATCTGGGTATGATTGAATTTGTTCAATCATAAAAGCATTCACTGTAAAAGATTCACCATTTAGTCGTTTCAGTTTTATCATAAATTGGAAGAAGATGTCTGTAGAGGGGAATCCCCCCCTAAGACATCATCCTACCTCCCTATTATCGTTTTAAATTAACGAGCTCTTGTAGGATTTCATCCGATGTTGTAATAATTCTAGTATTTGCTTGGAATCCACGCTGAGCTGTAATCATTTCCGTGAACTCTTCAGCAAGATCAACGTTAGACATTTCTAAAGCACCACTGATAATAGATGCACCGTCTGTCTCTGGAATAATTAGACCAGTATATCCAGCGTTTGTACTATTTAAAAAGAGATTGCTTCCTGCTTTTTCAAGCCCTGCAGGATTTGAGAAATTAGCAAGTACAATTTGACCTGCGACTTGGGGATTTCCATTTTCATCAACAAAGTTAACCGTTCCATCCTTCTGTACACTAAAGCTTTGTGCATTCTCCGGAAGACTAATTGGACCTGTAACATTATAATCAATTCCAGATACTTCAACTAGACTTCCTGTTACAGTTTGACCACCTATGGATTCTGGTAATTCCACTGTGATTTCACCATTGAGATCTGTGGTAACAATAACGTCTCCCCAATTTGTTGTGTACGTTTCAATTGTTTCTCCATCCTCGCCTAGCCCAACTTCAGGAGTAACATTATCAAATACATTCCCTTGAGAGTCTGAGTTCACGAGCGTTATAGAAGTTACTCCATTAATAGTAGAAATTTCAACATAGTTACCTTGCTCATCTTCTGCAGTAAGTCCTTCTCCCTCAATTCTTCCATATCCCATTAGATACATACCTTGTGGATTTACAATGTACCCATCTTGGTCAAGGTAGAAATTACCGGCTCTAGTATAATAAGTTGCAGCACCATCCTGTACAACAAACATTCCATCTCCTTCTAAAGCAAAATCTAGTGGATTATTTGTTGTTTGACGGAAACCTTGGGTATGAATATTATCGATAGAACCTAATTGCGCCCCCAAACCAACTTGTGCTGGGTTAATTCCACCTCGAGTAGCAGTTGGACCTTGTGCACCAGATGTCATCTGACTCATCATATCTTGAAAGGTTACACGACCTTTCTTAAAGCCTGATGTGTTAACATTGGCAATGTTATTCCCAATTACATCTAATTTTGTTTGAAAATTTTTCATTCCAGAAATACCAGCATACATTGAACGTAACATTTTCATACTCCCCTTTTTCGGTTTAATTGAAGCTGTATCAATCAGTCAACAGCTTTTGGCTTCCCATAAGGGTCCAGCCTAGTCGTTTATAAGAATGGTTCCATTAATATTAGTAAATATTCGATTAGAGGCTTCATCCAAATTCATTGCTGTCACTACTGTGTTGTTTTTCGCACTAACTAAGAGGGCTGTATTATTCATCACAACAAGGGAATCTGTAACTCCCTTTGCTCTTGCTTCGGTAACTTTTTCATTAATGATTTTCCATTGTGTATCATTTAAATGAATATTTCTTTCTTGCAATCTATCACTAGCATGCTTGCTGACTTTTAGCTCTTGTTGTTCTTTAAGAATCGACTTGAAAGACAGTCCTTGATCATTCGTTTTACTCTTTGCTATTGTCGGAAATTGTAACGCCTGTTGACTAGGAATTTGATGAATTCGGTGATCCATAATCTTCACTTCCTTTATTCAGACCCGACCTTATCCTTTTCATTATCTACTTGCTCATTAGTTGAGTCTTCATCGGTGTTCTGCTCTGTTTCTTTTATTCCTAAAATAAATTCTGCAAACACCTTGTCCCCGTTAGCTAATTGAAGAACTGCATAACCTTCTTCTAGACCGACTGCAACAACCTCACTAGATTGAAGTGGTAGCCATTTGTCTGCTTCTTGGTCATAATTCCGATAAGAGACTGTTTTCCCGATTAAATGACTATGCTGAACAATAGGGTTAAATTGTTGACTCTGAACTAATTGATTAATAGCAGTTGCCATATTCATGGTTTGTTCTAATGCTGAAAATTGAGCAAGTTGTGAAATAAACTCCCGGTCATCCATTGGATTCGTTGGGTCTTGATTTTGTAATTGTGCCATTAGTATTTTTAAAAAATCATCTTTTCCAAGATTATTATCTGGAGCCTCTCTTGTTGTCGATTGATTTTTTAAATATAGAGAAGGATCTATTGTTGGCATGCTATTCACCTACACTTCCATATTTCGAATCAATTCATCTAACCTTGCTTCAAAGTCATCTCCACTGTGATTACTTTCTTGCTGGTGATCCATATCATCTGATTGGTCTTGATGTTGACCTTGTAAAGATTGTTCATCTCCCTGCTTTGTTTGTGCTTGTCCTTGTCCAGCTCCTACATCCTGTCGTTCAATCACGACTTGCTGTGGGGAAAACATATGCTTCAATTGATTAATATTGGACTCGAGCATATCTTTAGCAGCCTGAGTACTTACTACAATCTTAACTGTCATTTCACCATTCATTTCAGTTAAACGAATCATCATTTCTCCAAGATTTTCAGGCCTTAGGGAAATGGAAAGTTGATTCATCCCATTTGGCATCGATAAGAATTTACTTGTTTTTAAAACCTGATGAAATTGCTCCATCAATTGTTGTTCTACTACTTGTCCACTCGCGTTTTGATTAACGAAAATGACATATTGTTCTAGCTTAGGTACATACGTATGACTTGAAAAGCTAGTGTTCTGACTTGGCATTACGTTTTCTGAGCCCTGTTGATTATGTAGTGCATTTTCTAGCCATCTCACAACATCTTTTGTCGTAACTTGTGCATCGTTTTGATATTGGAGTTTATTGGAAAACGTAGCACGGTTTTGATATGCCATAACTAATTCTTTCCATAATTGGTTTTCTTTCGTGCCAGTCAGTTCTATCGATTTCGCTTGTTTTTCAAGATTGCTTAAGTCTTTTTCTAGTGAAGTCCATTGCTTTAGCAAATCCAATAATTTTGGAGCTATCCTTTTAAACTCTTCCTCAGAAGAAGCATCTCGAACTAAGCTTTCAAACTTAGTAAATACTTCGACTAACTTTTGTTGTACAACAACCAGCGCCGACTCATCCAATTGTTCTATCTCATCGATTACTTGCTCATCCTTATTAACGGATTCTACTTCCATTGGAATTAGAATATTAGGATGATAGCCAATAAGACGAAGACGTAGCTGTTCCAAATCAAGTGGTTCCATTACGGTCCCCGTTGATACAGTAAGATCTTGTGTTGTTGTTATGTCACTTAACTCATTATCTTCTATATCCATTCCTTCTAGTAATGCTTCTAACGTTATTGTTTCTTTACCGGCCGATTTTGTCTCCAGAGATGAGTCATTCTTCATCATGTTTCCTTGTTGTTGTAATAACATAGTAAACAATGAAGATGTATTCGCCTGTTTGTCATGAGGAGTTGAATTGTCCAATACATGACGTAGTGTCTGTGATACCATGTTAATCGCATTCACATCTTTCACCCCCTTTCAAAACAAGTGCGCTTATTGATCAATAAAAAGTTTCGTAATAGCTGCAGCTGAGTCTGGATTCATATTTTCCAAAATAGCTCCACGATCTTTATTAGACATCTCACTTAATATAGTAAAAGCCGATTCCCGGTCTAGTTGTTCTAGTATGATTGCAGCTTGTTCACTTCTCATTTCTTTGAAAGAGCTCGACATTTGCTTAATAGATTTACTAGAATCCTCTTCTGTTGTCTGCTTAGCTGCATCCAAATCCCTCTGCAATTTAGTAATGGTAAGCTCTAATTGCTCTATGGAGCTTTCTAAAGTTGCTTTTTCCTGGTTCAATTGTTCAATTTCTTCATCTTTAGAAGCAATCGTTGCCTGATAGTTTTCTTCTTCCTTTTTTTCCGCAACTTTTTCATCTGTTGGAATCATGGACGATATTACAGGGATATTACTTCCTGTATTTTTCGCCCAATCTATTACGTTTACCCCAGCTAGCGATAATACAATTACTGTTAGCGTAATAGCGATAATAACAGGTATAACGATGGCAAATAGGAACCATAAGATAGGATTCATTTTTTCTTTTTCTTTAACTACTTTTTGCTCTACCATTTCTATCACCTATTTTTTGTGACTAAGATATTGTTGAATAGATATTTCATTCATAAACGATTCTTCCGCTTGTTTTAATTGTGTCAATGATTCGTTTCTGCGAAATTCAATAATCTTCTCAAATTTCTTCGTTTCTACATGGGCCTCAGATAGTAGTGCCTGCTTAGACTCCATGTTATGCCTTGCTCGCTGAACCTGAACTTGTAACGCTTGAATATTTTTTTCTAATCTAGCAATGTAAGCCAGTTGATCTTGAATGAAATCAATATGCATATTAGAGCTTAATGACTCTTCATAAACCGCCTCGGCTGCCTCTTTTTTTTGTAGTAGCTTAAATAGTTTCGTTCCTATTTCTTCGAAAGCATCAACAGACTTATGATAAGCAAGCTGGGCATCTTTCTTTTCCTTTTCGCGTATATCCAATATTTTGGATAAGACTTGCGTCCCTGCCATGATCAATTACCTCCATTAAGCACCATTCTCAAGTTTTCAATTGTTTCTTCTAACGACAATTTTTCATAGACACCTTGTTTTAAGAATGTCATGATCTTTGGATAATATAGAATCGCTCGATCGATTTCATGATCCGTGCCTCGTTTATAGGCACCAATCTGTATCAAATCTTTATTGTCTTCATACTTTGCTATTAGCGCCCGTGCCCTTTGTGCTAATTCTTGATGATCAGAGGAAACAATTTGATTCATAACCCTACTAATGGATTTTAATATGTTGATTGCAGGATACTGTCCTTGTTCTGCTAGCTTACGATCCATGACAAAGTGTCCATCTAAAATACCTCGAACTGTATCTGCAATTGGTTCATTCATATCATCACCATCTACTAGCACGGTATAAAAAGCAGTTATTGCGCCATTTTTATCAGTACCTGTTCGTTCTAATAGCTTTGGTAAAATAGAGAAAACCGATGGCGTATACCCTTTCGTTGTTGGCGGTTCTCCTGTAGCCAATCCAACTTCCCTTTGTGCCATAGCTACACGAGTTACAGAGTCCATCATAAGGTTTACGTTATAGCCTAATTCACGGAAATACTCTGCTATCGCGGTTGCAGTATATGCTCCTTTAATCCGCATTAAAGCAGGTTGATCGGATGTCGCTACAACAACAATCGATTTATGTAACCCTTCTTGACCAAGGTCTTTTTCAATAAATTCTCTTACCTCTCGCCCACGCTCCCCAATAAGTGCAATGACATTTATATCTGCTTTACTATTTCTAGCAATCATACCAAGTAGTGTACTTTTCCCTACACCACTACCAGCAAATAATCCTATTCGTTGACCTCTACCTACAGTTAGCATAGAATCAATCGCCTTCACACCAACCTGAATGGGTTCTTTTATTGTTGGTCGAGACATTGGATTTGGTGGTGCCTGTTCTGTTAAATAATTGGATAAACCTTTTGGCAGTTCTGAACCATCTAATGGTCTCCCTAATGAATCAATGACATTTCCTATTAAACTTCTGCCTATTTTTACAGTTAGTGGTTTTCCAGTAGACTCTACTAAACACCCTGGTCCAATCTCCGAAACTTCGTTGTAAGGCATAAGTATAATATTCTCATTATTAAATCCTACAACCTCCGCAAGTACTGGCTTTTTACCTTTGTTTAAACCCGGATGAATATAACATACTTCTCCTATATTCGCTGCAGGTCCCACAGATTCTATCATAATTCCTACTACTCGTTGGACCTTCCCGAAACGTTTATATACATCAGCTTCTGCAATCCTATTAAGGTAATTTTCTATATTCATGCTTTTTGCTCCAGTAGTACTTCCTGTAAAATTTCGTAAATTTTACTTAATTGTGTATGAATGCTCGCATCAATTTTCCCAAATGGATGTTCTATCATACAGCTCCCAACTTCTAATGCTTCGTTAATATAAATAGAAAGGACCGCTTTTGACTCTAATATTTTTTCTAACTCATTTTTTTGAGAAAGGATATACTCATAATTCTCTGGATGTAAATAGATGGTTACTTCACGCTGATCTTTAATCGTCGAAATAGCATCTTTTACAATCGGTAAAAACAACTCTGGTTCCTTGTCGATTTCTTGCTTGATTATCTTTTGGGCGACATGTACGGCAAGTGTTAGAATCGTTTCTTCACTTTTTTCCACGGTTGACTGATAATCCAGCTTGGAAGCTTCGATAATACCATTGGCTTGATCAATAAGGTGGTGATATTGCTCAAGGCTCTCCACCTTACCTTGTTCAAAGCCAGCTTGAAATCCTTCTTGTCTAGCTTGCTCCATTAATTCTAGTTTTTCCTGTTGCCAAGCTTCTTTTGCTGACTGAATTTCATGCTCTGTATTTGCAATTAAATCTTCTCGTTGTTTTTTTACTAATTCTAATTCATCTTGAGCCACTTTTAATTGATCTAGCTCGGATTGCAATTGCTCTTCAGAACTAATTACTATTTGTTCTGATAGCTTTTTTTGAATAGGAATAATTTGAATTGTTTTTTTGGAACTTGGTTGAGTATTAGACAATGATATCGTCTCCTCCACCGCGTGCTATAACAATCTCACCAATATCTTCTAGTCTTCTAATGATGGCAACTATACGTGTTTGCGCTTCTTCTACATCACGTAATCGAACAGGACCCATAAATTCCATTTCTTCTTTAAATGTCTCTGCCATACGTTGTGACATATTTTTAAAGACAATATCTTTCACTTCATCACTAGAAACTTTCAGTGCAAGGCGTAAATCTTCGTTTTCCACTTCTCTAATAACTCGCTGAATTGCACGGTTATCAAGGATAACAATATCTTCGAATACAAACATACGCTTCTTAATCTCATCAGCAAGTTCAGGGTCTTGAATTTCTAACGCATCCAAAATAGTTCTTTCTGTACTTCTATCTACTCCATTTAATACTTCCACCACAGACTGGATACCACCAGTTTGTGTATAATCCTCTGTAAACGAAGAAGAAATATTTCGTTCTAACACTTCTTCTACTTGACTAATTATATCTGGAGAAGTAGAATCCATTGTCGCTATACGTCGTGCAATATCTGCTTGCATTTCCTGTGGCAATGCAGATAGTATTTGTCCTGCTTGCTCCGGATCTAAATAAGATAACACTAATGCAATAGTTTGTGGGTGTTCATTTTGAATAAAATTCAATACTTGTTGTGGATCCGCTTTTCTCGCAAAATCAAATGGCCTTACTTGTAATGAAGAAGTTAATCGGTTGATTATATTGCTCGCCTCTTGCTCACCAAAGGCTTTCTCTAACACTGTTTTGGCATATCCGATACCGCCTTGTGAGATATAATCCTGTGCCAGTACTATTTGGTGAAATTGTTCAAGTACTTCCTCTTTCATGTTCGTATCAACTTTTTTCACAGATGATATTTCAAGACTTAGTCTCTCAATCTCTTCCTCTGTTAGATATTTATACACTTGGGCGGATACATCTGGTCCGAGAGAGATTAAGAGAATTGCTGCTTTTTGTTTTCCAGTTAGTGGCGATTGTTGTCTAGCCATCTTTCATACCTCCTAATCTTCTCCTATCCATCCACGTAATAGCTTCGCAAACTCTTCTGGTTTGTCTTTCGCCATTTTTTCTAATTGTTTTCTACGTTGAATTGTTTCTGTTGCTTCTTCCACTTCTAAATCTGGAACAGTATTAACAGACTCCACTGCAATTGCTTCCTCACGATTCTCCTCCGTTACTTCGTTGGACTTTCGCTTAAATAATAGAATAATTAAGATAATAATGATTATAAGCAATACTCCACCTACTACATACATCCAGACTGGAATCTTAAATCCAGGATCAATTGTTGGAGTATTCATGCCACTAAATTCTTGGAACACGATTGACGTTCTAGGATTATTGGGATTATCAGCTAGATCATCCGTTTGAAATCCTGGATCAATCGATGTTGCGATAATCGAATTTAAAATATCATTGATACTATTTCTAACTTCATCTTCTTGTGCTGCGTTTAATCTATTACCTTCATAATCTAGTCTGTCCACCGCAACTTGTATCCCTAAGTCACGGACCTTATAAGGACTTTCGATAATTTCTTTTTGAATTCGGTTGAATTCATTATTAACTGTTTCCTTAATATATTCATATTCTCCATCATCACCAGCATTAGCACCTTGATATCCTGGAATGTCTTCATCGCCAGTACCTTGAACTCCTCCAACTTGATTTGCTCCAGCACCAGAATACGTTTCACGAATCGTTTCGATACTAACTGGTAAACCTTCCATATTCTCAGGATCTGCTGGCTCCACAATCTCCTCCACTCGGTTTTCCTGTGTGAAATCAATATCTGCAGTTACAGAAACGATGACATTGTCCATTCCAACCATCGTGCCAAGCATTTGCTGTAATCTTCTTTGAATATCCCTTTCGATGTCACGCTTTACCGTTTGTTGATATGTATAGGCATCTTGGAATCCATTACTATTTTCGTTATTCATGTCGTAAAACTCGGAATATTGATTCATAATGCTGATATTTTCAGGTTGTAAATTCGGTACTGCTTTAGACACTAACTGATATAGTGCTTTGATCTGATTACCCTCAAACTGATACCCCGGTTCAGTTTCTATTATGATGGCAGCTTCTGTTGGTTGTGTCTGCTCACTAACAAAAATAGGTTCCTTAGGCATGGTAATCATTACAGTAGCATTATTGATCCCTTGAATTCTTGTAATCAAATTCGCTAACTCCGTTTGCATCGCATCTAAGTGCATCACATTAAATTCGTTATCTGTTATCCCCCATGAAGCATTTTCACTAAAGAAGGAGTAATCAATATTGCCACTATTAGGAATCCCTTGCCCCGCTAAGTCTACTAACAGACTATCGGCTTGCTCTTTTGGAACAGAAACAGTAGTACCGCCATCGGCTAATTCATACGGAACTCCTCTAGTATCTAATTCCGTTTTAATTTGCCCAACTTCTTGTAATGATAAGTTTTTATACAATGGCACGTAATCTGATTTCGTCGCAAATAATGAAATAACTGCTATTAAAGCAATCACAGCAAGCGAAGAACCAATTATTAAACTTTTTTGACCTTTTGACCGGCTTGACCAAAAAGTTGTTGCCGTTTCTTTTAATTTCATTATTTTATCGTTGTTCATGTACTCCCCCGCCAAATTCGAAAACAAATTAATAACCAAAACCTTCATAATAAGTCAAGTTATTAATTTTATATTTTTGTTAAAAGACCATTAAGTTAATCCGATATACATTAATAGAACACCTTTTATACTTGCATTCTCATTATCTCGGTGTATGCATCAATTGCCTTACGTTGAATTTCAACTGTAGCTTGCAGTGTTACACTCGCTTTTTGTGCAGTAATCATAACATCATGTAAATCATTGATTTGTCCCATAGCAAGTGCCTCTGTCTTTTTGTCAGATTCTACTTGTAATTCATTAACATTTTGAATCGAGTTCTTTAACAAGTTAGCGAAGTTCGCTTGTGCTTCACCAGGTGTCATAGATTGTTTACCATTCGCTATGTTCATTGTTGAATTATGTAATCCGTTAATCGATAAACTCATTATTATTCTCCTTATTTACCAATTTCTAAAGCTTTCATCAACATACTTTTACTAGCATTTAGTGCCGTTATATTGGCCTCATATGATCTTGTCGCACTCATTAAATCAACCATTTCTTTAAGTGGATCAACATTCGGCATTTGTACATAACCAGCTTCATTAGCATCTGGATGTGTTGGATTGTAAACTAATTTAAATGGCTCTTCATCCTCTACAATACCAGTGACTTTCACACCACTCGCAGGATTATTGGAGGTATTATTCGTTGCCTTATTTAAAAAAGTACGAAAATTACGGTCAGAAGGCTCTACCTCTACCATCTTTCTACGATATGGTTCTACCTCACCATTTTCATTTACTGTTGCTCTTGTCGTATTTGCATTTGCGATATTGGATGATATGACATCCATTCTTAAGCGTTGTGCTGTTAGTGCACTTGCACTAGCATTCATGGCGTTAAAGATAGACATGGATTACCTACCTCCCTTAATTACGGTTTGTAAACTATTAAACTTGCCGTTAATTCTGTCTACTAGACTTTGGTAATAAATTTGATTTTCTGCTAATTCAGCCATCTCTTTATCAATATCCACGTTATTTCCGTTATGGTTATAGAACGTGTTATTTCGTTGAACAATTTTATAAGACAAATGTTGTTCGTGTTCAAACGGTAAATGTTTGGGGTTTGTTCGCTTAGCTGTTAACGTATTGGAAAGTTCACCTTGAAGTACATCTTTAAAGACCACTTCCTTGGACTTATAGTTTGGAGTATCTACATTCGCAATATTGGAAGCTATTGTCTGATTTTTAATCGAAGCGTAGTTAAGTGATTGTTGTAACGTGTTAATTGTTCCACTAAACAAATCCATCATTGCAACCTCCTTATGTTTACTATTTTTTAAAGACCGACACAAATAATCGTTTCTCTACGAACATTGTAATTTATATGCGATACAAAGTCTATCAAAATTCGACAGTTTTCTGGTCTTATAAGCAAAACAGGAGTGTAATACTAGGTATATTTAACTATAAAATACGTTAATAATTATGGCACCGCTTTCCTAAATAGGGCAATTCTATTGTTGAAAAATGTAAAAATCTCACCCTAATTATACTAAAGACTTAGTACTTAATGTCTATGTGAATGTGAAATTATTGGTAAATATGTGGTGTTTAACCTTATTTTCATCGAAGGATTATTAGAAGATAAATGTATAACGACGCCAGGATAGAAGATGTATTTCCTTAATTGTCAACTGCTCAAGTTCTAAATAAAAAAAGAGCTACCTTAGTGGTCTATCCCAAAAGTTAGAGTAGAAAACTAACTTTTGGGGGTAACCACCCAGGAGCTCTTTTTAGTTATTTATCTAGAACGTAATTTTTCTAATTCAACTAGGAACTTATCATTTAGTACTTTAATATAAGTACCTTTCATACCTAATGAGCGTGATTCAATTACACCAGCACTTTCAAGCTTTCTTAATGCGTTAACAATAACAGATCTTGTAATTCCTACGCGATCAGCAATTTTACTTGCTACTAAAAGCCCTTCATTACCGTTAAGCTCTTCGAAGATATGATCAATAGCTTCTAGTTCACTATAAGAAAGTGAGCTTATTGCCATTTGTACCACTGCTTTACTTCTAGCTTCCATTTCAATTTCTTCTGTCTTCTCATGAAGAATTTCCATTCCAACAACAGTTGCACCATATTCAGCTAATAATAGGTCATCATTGTTAAATGATTCTTTTAATCTACCGATGACTAATGTTCCAAGACGTTCTCCACCACCAATAATCGGTACAATTGTCGTTAAGCCATCCTTGAATAAATCTCTGTTCTCAACTGGAAATACGGTGTACTGACTATTAATATCTAGGTTAGCAGTTGTTTCATGAATATGGAATAATCCTTCTGTATATTCTTCTGGGAATTGTCTTTCCTCAAGCATTTGTTTCATTCGCTCATTTTCAATTTCTTGATTGATGGCATATCCTAATAATTTCCCTCTTCTACTTAGGATGAACACATTCCCCTTAATTACCTCTGTTAGTGATACTGCCATGTCGTTAAAGTTTACTGATTTACCTGTTGCTTTTTGTAACATCGAGTTAATTTTTCTTGCGCGGTCTAATAGTTCCATGATAGTGATTCCTCCATTTTATTTATTATAGTATAAATTGACTTAAGTCTTTATTTTTAACAATTGTGCTCAGTTTTTTATCGACGTACTCTGGGGTTATTTCAACCGTGTCCATCGAAACGTCAGGTGCCTCAAAGGATAAATCCTCTAGTAGCTTCTCTAGTATGGTATGAAGTCTTCTAGCACCAATATTATCTGTATCTTGATTTACTTGATAGGCAATTTCTGCAATTCTATTTACAGCTTTGTCTGTAAATACTACATTTATACCTTCTGTTTTTAATAGAGCTTGATACTGTTTGAGTAAAGCATTCGAAGGTTCATTTAGTATTCGAACAAAGTCTTCTACAGAAAGCTTCTCTAATTCTACTCGAATCGGAAATCTACCTTGCAGTTCCGGAATCAAATCAGATGGTTTAGCCATGTGAAAAGCTCCAGCAGCTATAAATAGCATATGATCTGTTTTAACCGGGCCATGCTTCGTTACGACAGTAGAACCTTCGACTATCGGAAGGATGTCTCGCTGTACTCCCTCTCGTGATACATTCGGAGAGTTATCTAGTTTTCCAGCAACTTTATCAATCTCATCAATAAAAATAATGCCAGACTGTTCCGCCTTTTGTATCGCTTCTTGTGAAACTTCTTCCATATCAACAAGTTTTTGAGCTTCCTGTTGGATGAGAACTTTTCTTGCTTCCGAAACCGGAAGCTTTCGTTTTTTCTTCTTCTTTGGCATAAATTGCCCAAGCGCATCTTGCATGTTCATACCCATTTGTTCCATTCCTGAACCTTGTAATAGATCAAACATGGAAGGTGGAATTTCTTCCATTTCAATAGTAACAATATGGTCTTCTAGTTCCCCCATGGCAAGTTGATGTGCCACTCTACTGCGTTTATTCTTAATCTCTTCATCCTTATCACTCTCATCTGAATCCTCTTGAGTGCCTTGATTAGAAAATAGCATTTCAAATGGATTGGAGATAGTGGATTGTTTCTTAACTTGAGGCACTAATAATTTTACTAGTTTTTTATTTGCCTCTTCTTTTGCCTTATCCATGACTCCGTTCATCTTTTCTTCCTTTACCATTCGTAAAGACATTTCGACTAAATCTCGGACCATGGATTCAACATCTCTTCCTACATATCCAACTTCGGTAAACTTAGTTGCTTCAACTTTCACAAATGGGGCACCAACTAATTTCGCAAGACGTCTAGCAATTTCTGTCTTCCCAACCCCAGTAGGACCAATCATTAAAATGTTTTTAGGGACTATTTCTTCTTTGAGTTTTTCATCTAATAAGGTTCTGCGATATCGATTTCTTAGGGCAACTGCAACAGATTTCTTGGCACTTTGTTGTCCAATAATATAATTATCCAGTTGATTTACGATCTGTCTTGGAGTATAGTTCATCTCCATTATGCATGGCCTCCTCTTTAATCAAGTACTTCCAGCGTAATTTGATCGTTTGTAAACACACAAATCTCACCCGCGATTTTCATTGCAGATAATGCAATATCTGCTGCTGTAAGATGCTCTGCGTAGTTTACAAGTGCCCTACCAGCACTCAGTGCATAATTACCACCTGAACCAATTGCTAGAATACCATCGTCTGGTTCAATTACCTCACCAGTCCCTGAGATTAACAACATACTATCCTTATTCATGACAATCAACATTGCTTCTAACTTACGTAAAACTCTGTCACTGCGCCATTCTTGTGCTAATTCCACAGCAGCTCGAGTCAGATTACCATTAAAAGCCTGTAATTTCCCTTCAAATTTTTCAAAAAGGGTAAACGCATCTGCGACAGAACCTGCAAATCCCGCTAGTACTTGACCATTAAACAATCTACGAACCTTCTTAGCTTTATGTTTCATTACAACGGAATTTCCCAGTGTTACTTGACCATCACCACTCATTGCACATTGACCATTATGTCTCACTGCAAATATCGTGGTTGCATGAATTTCTTGTGCCAACAAAGATCACCTCTTCCGTCATCCTTACTTTTTTGCCCTTGGGTGACTATTTAAGTAAATATTACGCAAATGATCCTTCGTAACATGTGTATAAATTTGCGTAGATGATAAACTTTCATGCCCCAAGAGCTCCTGTACTGTTCGTAAATCAGCACCCTCATTTAACATATGTGTTGCAAAGGTATGTCTTAATTTATGTGGATGTACATTTATCGTAAGTGCCGCTTTTTCCATCATATTTTTCAACACTAATCGAATTCCTCTAGTTGTTATCGGATTACCTCTTGAGTTCAGGAAAACCACTTCGGAATTTGTACCTGATTTTTCGAGTAATTGTTTTCTGCCGTCATGTATGTACAATTGAAGTGCTTTTTCTGCATAGCTTCCAAAAGGAACATATCGTTCTTTCTTTCCTTTTCCTCTTACAAGCAATGTTCCAACAGAAAAGTCTATATCCTTCAATCGAAGACTTTGACACTCACTCACTCGAATCCCAGTTCCGTATAGTGCTTCTAATAATGCTTGATTTCGCTGGCCTAATGGATCATTAGCATCATTTATTTCAAATAGTTTTTCCATTTCCTCTTCATAGAGGAACCCCGGAATAGGCTTTGCAGCTTTCGGCAAACTTATTAGCATAAAAGCGTTTGAATCAATTACATTCTCTCTCTCCAAAAACTTAAAAAAAGTTCGTATACTTGATATCTTTCTTGATACAGATTTTCTTGAAAGCTTTCGATCATAAAGAGAAGTAAGAAAAACACGAACAGCACGCTGATCGATTTCTCGAAGGGACTCAAAGCCTTCGCGTTCTACAAAAGCGAAAAATTCTTCTAAGTCATGATTGTAATATTCTACAGTGTATGGCGAAGCATTTTTTTCAATTTGAAGGTACTCTGTAAATGCCTGTTTGTATTGTGCAAGATTATCCAAATACTCACCCCAAACTTGCTTAACAGCCACATAAAAATATACCACTATGTGATGAACTTTGCAATCAACTTAACAAAATTGTAACAAAATTCTGAAATAACCGCAATACTAATGAAAGCATTTATGCTAGTGCTGTCAAGTAGTTTGGCTTACCACTGGATAATTATAGCGACTTCACTATAATTAGTCAACTAATTTTTCGACATTTTCCGATACCTTCAAAAATGCAAAACAACCTATCCCTATTTTCACCAATTGTTTAAAAATTTATAATCAAAACACACATTATTATTTACCCTTTTCTAAAATGCCGAAACATTTAATACAAATTTGAACTTTTTCACTCTTCACAATTAGACATTTTACGCGAACTACAGAACGAAAGCAAAATAAAAGGCGCTCATAGGAGCGACTCTTTTATCCTTGCGTATTTTCTTGATAATCACAACTTGTGCAAACAATTTGGGTTTCCTTTTTCAACCTTTTCTCTACCAAGAGTGAATCACATTTAGGGCATGGTCTTGCTATCGGCTTATCCCAGGAAACAAAATCACATTCTGGAAAGCGATCACAACCATAGAATACACGTCGTTTCTTAGATTTACGTTCTACCACATTCCCCTTCTTACAAGTAGGACATGTTACGCCAATCTCTTTTAGTATCGGTTTTGTGTTTCGACATTCTGGGAAGTTCGAACAAGCTAAGAACTTGCCGTATCGCCCCATTTTATAAACCATCTCATGACCACAGTTTTCACATTCAATGCCAGCAGGCTCATCTTTAATTTCTATTTTTTCCATTTCCTCTTCCGCTTTTGTTAAGCGCTTCTGAAACCCATGATAGAAATCATCGATAATATTTACCCACTCCGCTTCTCCTTCTTCTATGGAGTCAAGGTCATGTTCCATTTTGGCTGTGAATTCCACATCAATAATTTCCGGGAAAAATTCCTTTAATAAATCCACAACGATAATTCCCAGTTCCGTTGGGACGAATCGTTTATTATCTAATGTCACATATCCTCGTCTTTGAATTGTATCAAGAGTAGGAGCGTAAGTTGAAGGTCTACCAATACCTAGCTCTTCCATTGTTTTAACTAATCTAGCTTCAGTATAGCGAGGTGGTGGTTGCGTGAAATGTTGGTTCGGATTGATTTCACTTGCCTCTACAATCATTCCTTCTTCCAGATTCGGTAAAAACTTATCCTCGTCTTTTTTATTATCATCTGTACCTTCCACATATACCTTCATAAAACCTTTAAATTTGACCTTCGAACCATTTGCACGAAATTCTACATTATTGTTAACTAATTGCACTGACATGGTGTCCAAGATAGCTGGTGCCATTTGACTAGCTAAAAAGCGTTCCCAAATTAGCTTGTACAGGCGTAATTGATCCCTTGATAAAACTGTCTTTAATGAGTTTGGCTCTCTCATCACAGATGTGGGACGTATTGCCTCATGGGCATCCTGGGCATTTTCACTTTTCTTTTCTTTTCTTTCAGTACCTAGATATTCACTCCCATATTTATTCTCAACGAATTCCTTTGCTTCACCTTTTGCTGTTTCAGAAATACGGGTTGAATCGGTACGCATATACGTAATGAGACCAGTAATACCACCTGCAGCCTTTCCAAGATCAATACCTTCATACAATTGCTGTGCGATCATCATCGTCTTTTTAGCTCGGAAGTTTAACTTTCTTGCTGCTTCCTGTTGTAAGGATGAAGTGGTAAAAGGTAAGGCAGGATTTCGCTTTCTTTCCTTTTTCGTAACCGTATTAATCGTAAACTGTTTATCTACTAGTTTATTTAGGACTTCTTTTACTTCTGCCTCTGATTTAAGCTCTAATTTTTTCCCATCGATTCCGTAAAAAGCTCCTTCAAATGAGTCCTTATCCTTTAAGAAGCTAGCTTCAATTGACCAATATTCTTCTGGTTTAAAGTCATTGATTTCATTTTCACGGTCAATAATCATCTTCAATGCTACGGATTGTACACGTCCAGCACTTAATCCCTTTTTAACTTTTTTCCATAGTAATGGGCTAATATTATAGCCGACCAATCGATCCAGCACTCTTCTAGCTTGCTGTGCATCTACTAAGTCCATATCAATAGAGCGAGGATTTTTAAAGGATTCCTTAATGGCATCTTTTGTTATTTCATTAAATACTACACGACATTTCGAAGTTTCATCGACATTCAAGGCATGTGCAAGATGCCAGGCAATTGCTTCTCCTTCGCGATCCGGGTCGGCTGCGAGATATATTTTTTTTGCCTTTTTAGCTGATTTTTTTAAATCTTTTAATACATCACCTTTACCACGTATCGTAATATATTTTAATTTATAACCTTCTTCTACATTGACACCCATTTGACTTTTCGGTAAGTCAATAACATGTCCCATAGAAGCTTTTACTTTGTATTTTTTGCCTAAGTATCGTTCAATTGTTTTCGCTTTCGCAGGTGATTCCACAATTACGAGATAATCTGCCATTCTCTTCCTCCTTAGCCTGAGGTAACGAAAAACCTAGTACCATTACTCCTAAATCATTCGTGTCCTAAAATTGCTATACATCTAAATGTAAGAATAGATGTAGTAAATGTCAACATTTTCAAATGAAACATAATTAAAATAAGTAAATTTACCAGTATATAATTGATTATCAAATCCTCACTAATAATAAATATATACGACATAATTGTCAAACATAGAATGAATTTCATTACGGATTAGTGCGGAAGAAAGACTTATTTCTCCAATCATTCATAATGTCTTCATAGGTAACTGCCATTGTTGCCCCTTCCTGAATTAGTTTCAGACATCCAATTGATTGAGGGATATGGGGTGAGCCTGGTACAGCAAAAACTTCCCTTCCCTGATCTAATGCCTGATCTACCGTTATCATGGTTCCACTTCTTTCTGTCGCCTCTATCACAACTGTAGCGAAGCTTAGTCCACTAATAATTCGGTTCCTTTCAGGAAAGTGGAATTTTCTTGGTGGTACTTTTGGTGGATACTCGGAGAGCGCTAAGCCATCTTTTACTAGCTGCTGAAAAAGGAATGTATTTTCACTTGGGTAGATATGCTTAAATCCACTACCTAATACTGCAATCGTTTTTCCACCTTCATGTAACGCCAGTCGATGTGCATAACTATCAATTCCTTTAGCCATCCCACTAACAATAACCCAGTTATCATTTATTAATGGACTTATAATATACTTTGTTTTGTTTTTTGCATCTAAAGAAGGATTTCTAGTTCCTATTACACTTATGGAAGGAGTTTTATAAAGTAATGAATCATCCCCGTAGCAATAAAGTGCGATTGGTGCATCTTTTATTGTTTTTAACATGGGAGGATAGGTTTCGTCCATTAACGTAATGATATGGTAGGCTTGTATATCCTGTAAAGTGTCATGAATCAATTGTGTGTTGTGTATATCCTGATATAGTATTTCAGCTTGATTTTTTCTAATGGATAGATAATGGCTTATTTCGCTTGAGGATATAAGGTAGATATGGGCTAAGGTGGGATCGATTCGCAGTAAACGTCGTAAAATTCTTCTCGACATATAACGACATCGGTGGAGATGAATTAATCGTTGCCTCGTATTTTGTAACAAATTGTCACTTCCCTTCTATATTATCTGTATAAAGGAAGAGGCCGGGACAAAGTAGATAATCACAGAAGTTCCCTCTTGTTAGTACACAATAGGCGTTTCTGATTATCCTCTGCTAGGCCCCTGCCCCTTACCTATACAAATTAATTTGTTTTACACTTTTCTGCTAATCCTTTTTCTTGTAGAACGCGAATCATTGTTTCTCCAATTACTGCAGGTGTTTCTGCAACTTCGATTCCACATTCATTCATCACTCTGATTTTTTCATCTGCTGTACCTTTACCACCAGAAATAATCGCACCAGCATGACCCATACGTTTTCCTGGAGGTGCTGTTGCTCCACCAATGAAACCAACTACTGGCTTCGTCATGTTCGCTTTTACCCATTCAGCAGCTTCTTCTTCAGCAGTACCACCGATTTCACCAATCATGACAACTGCATAAGTTTCAGGGTCTTCATTGAATTCTTTTAATACGTCAATAAAGTTTGTACCATTAACCGGGTCTCCACCAATACCGACAGCAGTTGTTTGACCATAACCTGCTTGTGATAATTGATGTACAGCTTCATATGTTAATGTTCCAGAACGGGAAACGACACCAATATGACCTTTCGTATGAATATAACCAGGCATAATACCAATTTTCGATTCATCTGCAGTAATTACCCCTGGGCAGTTTGGTCCAATTAAACGTGTTTTCTTGCCTTCCATATAACGTTTCACTTTAACCATATCAAGTACTGGAATATGTTCCGTGATACAAATAACTAGGTCTAGCTCAGCATCTACTGCTTCCATAATAGCATCCGCTGCAAATGGTGCAGGGACATAAACAACAGAAGCTGTAGCACCTGTTGCTTCAACTGCCTCTTGAACTGTATTGTATACAGGTACACCTTCTACTTCTGTTCCACCTTTTTTCGGTGTTACTCCACCAACAATCTTTGTACCATATTCAAGCATTTGTTTTGTATGGAATCTTGCAGTACCACCAGTTATACCCTGGACAATTACTTTCGTATCTTTATTTACATATACACTCATTATAGTCCGCCCTTTCCAAAATCTAGTCTATTAATATACAAGATTTTAAATCCATTAAGCTTCTTTAACTAAGGTTACTATTTTTTCTGCACCATCAGCCATCGAGTCTGCCGGAATAATGTTCAATCCTGATTCATTGAGAATCTTCTTCCCTAAATCAACATTCGTTCCTTCAAGACGAACAACTAATGGAAGATTTAATCCAACTTGTTTAGTCGCTTCCACTACACCTTCAGCAATTACATCACATTTCATGATTCCACCGAAGATATTAACGAAAATCCCTTTTACATTTTTGTCAGATAGAATAATCTTAAATGCTTCTGTAACCTTTTCTGCAGTAGCACCGCCCCCAACATCTAAGAAGTTAGCCGGTTCTCCGCCGTAATGCTTAATGATGTCCATCGTAGACATAGCTAGACCAGCACCATTAACCATACAACCAATGTTACCATCTAGTGCAACATAACTAAGGTCATATTTGGATGCTTCAATTTCTTTTTCATCTTCTTCATCTAAATCACGATATTCAAGCACATCTTTTTGACGGTATAATGCGTTATCATCAAAGTTCAATTTAGCATCAAGTGCTAACACCTCTCCATCCCCAGTAGTAACTAGTGGGTTAATTTCTGCAATGGAGCAATCTTTCTCAACAAATGCTTGGTATAGTCCAGTCATAAATTTAACTGCTTTCCCTAGCAATTCATCAGGAATATTCATATTAAATGCTAGTCTACGAGCTTGGTAAGGCATTAGCCCAACAACAGGATCTATCACTTCTTTAAAGATCTTTTCTGGAGTAGCAGCTGCCACTTCCTCAATCTCTGTACCACCTTCTTCAGATCCCATCATCACAACACGAGAAGTAGCACGGTCAAGAACAACACCGATGTAATATTCTTTCTTAATATCACATCCTTCTTCAATAAGTAAACGCTTAACTTCTTTTCCTTCTGGACCTGTTTGGTGAGTTACTAATGTTTTACCAAGAATTTCTTCAGCGTATGTACGTACTTCATCTAAATTCTTTGCAACCTTAACTCCACCAGCTTTTCCACGTCCACCAGCATGAATTTGTGCTTTTACTACAGTAACGGATGTACCTAATTTTTCAGCTGCCTCTACAGCCTCATCTACCGTATATGCAACATATCCATTAGGAACCTTTACACCAAAACTCTGTAAAACTTCTTTCCCTTGATACTCATGAATATTCATTCTTTGTCCTCCCATCAAAAGTCACTGCAGTTTTATTGTATTAAAAAACAGAAAATTGCACAAGAAAAGAGCCAACTTTTGTCGTAAAATATTTTTAATTATTTTCTTGCTCTAGCTTTTGGTCAGCCCTGTATATAAATGCAAACACTTCTGCTACTGCCTGATATAATTCCTCTGGTACTTTTTCATTAATATCTAGCTCCGACAGTAGTTCAACTAATGTCTTATCCTCCATAATGGGTATATGATTCTCATTCGCAATCTTAATAATGTTATCCGCAACTAATCCTTTTCCAGTGGCACTTACGCGTGGAGAGTGCGACTTTTCTTGCTCATAGCTTAAAGCTACAGCCTTTTTTCTTATCTGATTCATATACGAAAATCAACTCCTTGGTAGGAAGCTTGTTGTTTAGTTTGGTATGTTGGATTACTATTCTTCGCCATCTTCTCTTGATTCGTTAACGGCTTAACCGATACATTGGAAAGATAGTACTCGAGCTTCTCTAGTCCCTCCTTTAGTAACGGTTTTAGTGACTGCGTAATCCCTTCTATCGGTTGATCGTTTAATACCGTTATGGAGATTGACCGTTTTTGAATATTCATATCAATCACCGTTTGATCCAAGTTGGCTAGTTCCAAAAAGAACACAATTCGACAATAATCAGGATTAATCTCACCAGCTTCCGTTTTCTTCCCTTCAAAGTTTAGCGCAATATCACTATCTAAGCCGATTCTACCACCTGGTAATAAGAGATTAGCCTGTATCATTTTATCGGTTTCACTGTATGATTGTAGCTGTATACCATTTATCACATGTAATAGCTTAGTTCCTTGCTCCTGGATCGTACCATCACTTGATTGGATAAGCTGTAATAACATTCCTTTAAACGAATTGCTTGGATTCGTTTCATCCTTCAAAATAGCTTTTTCATATTGTATTCCCATATCCTCCAGGATCGTCTTTGTCTGTTGAACAAAAGATTCCTTTATGAAATGATGTAAAAATGAATCCAGTTTCGAATAATTTTCTTGGTTACTTAATGTTACTAAATGGTGGAGTAAAGCTCGCAATGATTGAGGGTGATTACGTAATTCCCCCTGCTTCGGTGGGAATGGAAGAGTACTTAGCTCCACTTCTCGCTTCAAGTTAACAATATTATCTTCAGAAATCGAAACATTGCTCGTTACACTTTGCTGAAGCAGGTTCTCCCATTTAGTTAATAGAGAAGAAGCTTGCTGTTGTATTACTTCCAGCTTGGATAAGCTAGTCTGTAATTCCTTTACTGTATTTGCAGTAAACAGTTGATTCAAATTTATCAATCCGTTATCAGCATTTTGTTTTACCCGATTATTCCATATGTGAAACGGAATATCTTGATCAATCATTCCGCTTGCTTTTAAAACATAGACTAATTCTGGACTGTTTAGTAAGGGAATAATTTGTTTAACCGGTATTTGGCTCGTATTTCCGTTTAATTGATTAATCTTGGAGACTAACCCGTTATTTATATTTGGCTGGGTAGCTAAATGTTGTCGTAACTCCGAGTCTAGTGATTCAAGTTGATCGGTAAAACTTCCAAACTTGCTTGCAAATAAGGCCTGAAAAACAGAATCATTTATTGGCATACGATTTACTATCATTTCTTTTAATAATGCCTGAGCCTGTTCTTTATTACTAGCAGTCTCTAATAGAACATTAGAATGTTGTAATTGTCCTTTCTCAAATGGAATCTTTTCCTGCAGAAGAACCTGTACAAATTCCTGCATTATTCTAGTAGGCTTTATTCCCAGTTGCTGTAGTAAATGGATAATAGGCATTTCTGACCTATTAGGATTAGTAGGCGATTCTGCTATTACTTTGAGTTGGGCTACTTGTCCTAATGCTTGTACTTGAAAGTGATAGTTATTTCCTATTTCTAATGGCGCCTCTAGCTGCGCAATTAACTGCATCACTCCAAGTTGAATATGGGCTTTATTATTTGGGTAAAGCTTCAAAATTCTGCCTTGAAGTATTTGACCTATGCGAAGTGTTTGAATGGGTTCCTTACGATTAGTTAACGATTTACCTAGAACTTCTTGGATGTTCACCTACATCACTCACTTTATATTCTCTTTAACTGGTGCAAATGATTTACGATGGTATGGCGATGGCCCATACTTTACTAAATTCTCCATATGTTCACGAGTTCCATATCCCATATTGGAGCGGAAATCATACATCGGAAACTCGTTATGTATTTCCTTCATCAGTCTATCACGGGTTACTTTCGCTAGCACACTAGCTGCGGCAATCGATATACTTTTTGCATCCCCCTTAATAATTGCTTCGGAGCTATAAGGTAAATCATCTAATTTAACCGCATCAATCAATACGTGATCTGGATTAGGATGCAACTGTGATAGTGCATTCTTCATCGCTAATTTAGTCGCTTCCAGAATATTAATTTGATCTATTGTTTGACTATCCATGATGGATATCCCATAGGAAATTGCTTTTTCTCGAATAACCTCATAGTATTCTTCTCGTTTAGCCTCATTCAATTGTTTTGAGTCATTGAGACCGAGTAATTTAAAACCCACGGGTAAAATAACGGCAGCGGCAACCACCGGACCTGCTAAAGGCCCCCTACCAGCTTCATCAATACCTGCTACTAATTCCTTACCAGCTTGATAGCATTTCCTTTCATATGTACACATTTCTTCATAGACCTGCTCTAGTGCTGCTTCTTTCCGTTTTCTTTTTTCATACGCTTTTATAAGTTGTTGTACACCTTTTCGTGTATCCGATTGAAGTAACATTATCTCAGCATCTGAAAGCTTGTCCTCTTGAAGCAATACTTTTATTTCATTTATCGATTGTTTCCCCATTGTAACACCTATCCTTCTTCCCTTTATATCGGCATGTACCGAAAAAAATAAAAGACATCCATCAACTTGATGTATGCCTTTATGCTTCCTCTGTTGGTCGTTCTAGTGTAATCATTCCAAGGCGACCCGTTCTTAAATCACGGATAACAATATCCGAAACCTTATCGAAATTGACATGACCACCACTTTCAAGAGCACCTCTTAGTTTACCAATTTTCATAAAAATTTCCAGCATGTCATCTTCCTTCTGCTCAATTTGATAACGCTCTTCTAATGAATTAGGGTAATATTCTTGTAAATAGTGGATAACGAAAGCCACAATATCCTGTAAAGAAAGTAATTGATCTTTTATCGTTCCAATTGCCGCTAATCGATATCCGACGGTTTGGTCTTCGAATTTAGGCCAAAGTATACCAGGCGTATCTAATAGTTCAAATTCCTTTTTCACTTTGATCCATAGCTGCTGTTTGGTTACGCCAGGTCGGTCACCTACTTTAGCAATTTTCTTATTGGCAAGTCGGTTTATTAAAGTCGATTTGCCAACATTCGGTATCCCTACTATCATCGCTCTAGCCGGCCGTGGTTTAATTCCCTTTTTCATTAATTTCTCAAGCTTTTTCTGTCCTAGTTCTTTTGCTAACTGAATAACTCGATTAATATCAGCTTTGTCATTAACATTAACTGCTAATGCTGGTATGTCACGTTCTTTAAAATAATCTATCCATTCATTCGTTACTTTCGAATCCGCTAAATCTCGTTTCATTAATAAAACCATTTTTTCTTTACTTTGTAATACTTGCTGCAGCATTGGATTTTGTGAAGAAAGTGGTGCACGGGCATCTACAAGCTCCATCACAAAATCAACGAGTTTAAGCTTTTCCTCTATTTCTCTTCTTGCTTTGGCCATATGGCCGGGAAACCATTGTATTGTCATAGCTAGTCTACTCTCCTATGAATTCAAATCTATCGAATGGCCAATAAATAACACTTGCTTTCCCAACTATTTGGTCCATTGGTATTGGACCAAGTATTCGACTATCTGTTGAGTTTGTACGGTTATCACCTAATACGAATACATATCCTTCTGGAACGGTATTATAATTACCTGTTAATTCCTCTAGCTCAAAGTCATATGTCCAGACATCCTTATCATGAAGGAAGTTTTCTTCAATAGGTTGACCATTTATATATAATATATTATCTTTATACGCTACATGCTCTCCAGGTAATGCAATAACACGTTTGATAAAATCCTTTTGGTCATTAGCATGAAATACGACAATATCAAATCGTTCTGGTTCGTTAAAGTTATACAAAAACTTATTTACAATCATTTGATCTCGATCATGTAATGTTGGCTGCATAGAAGGACCATCGACGATAATGGGTGTAAATAAAAAGGTTCTTACAAGAAAGGCTAAACCGAATGCAATCAATAGCGCTTTTAACCAATCCAGCCACTCACTTTTACCCTTTTTAGCCATAATTCAACCTCCGAAACCTACAATATTGTACTCGTTATTATCATGTAGCAGTTCTGTTTTTATTATATTATGTAAAAAGGAGCTTGAATAAAATACCAAGCTCCTTTCTAAATGCTTCTTTTGATTTCTAGTCTTATCGACGTTCTTTAATACGTGCTGCTTTTCCGCGTAGATTACGAAGATAGTAAAGTTTAGCACGACGTACGATACCGCGACGTGTAACTTCGATTTTATCAATACGAGGTGAATGTACTGGGAAAGTACGTTCTACACCTACACCATAAGAAATCTTTCTTACTGTAAATGTCTCGCTGATTCCACCGTTTTGACGTTTAATAACGACACCTTCGTATACCTGAATACGTTCACGGCTGCCTTCGACAACTTTAACGTGAACCTTCACAGTATCACCTGGGCGGAAATCAGGATGATCGTTACGAAGCTGATCTTTTGTGATTTCTTCGATTAATTTTTGCATCCTGTTCAACTCCTTCCAAACCAATGCTCTTATTTCCTATTGGTAACAGCGGAACATCGTTTATACGTACTTAATCGAACTTAAGCACAATAATTAATATATCATAATACGAGATAGACTTCAACTAGTTAATTATAAAAATAATCATGCTCCACTTACTGCCTCCAGAGTCTACTATAATAGTATATCTGGATGTTCTACTGTACGAGTAGCTTTTGGTTCATGGAAACATATTATTTACCTGTTACGAAGCGGATAGATTTTCCTTTTCCTGTATGCCTACATGAAATTTAGAGCATCGACGTCCTGTTACTTTTAGTCTTTAAATTTCTCTAGAATCTTCTTATCTTCTTCGGTTAGAGGATAATTTTCTAGTAAATCCTTTCGTCGCTCATAGGTTCTTTTCAGCGATTCAGCTTTTCGCCAGGCTTCTATTTTAGCATGGTCTCCTGAAGTAAGTACTTCTGGAACTTTCATACCTCTAAAATCAGCTGGTCTAGTATAATGTGGATGTTCGAGAAGTCCTGTCGAATAAGAATCCTGTGGTGCTGATTCTTGGTTGCCTAAGACATCTGGTAATAGTCGTACGACACTATCTACAACAACCATTGCCCCTAATTCTCCACCAGTTAAAATATAATCGCCTATCGATATCTCATCCGTAACAAGATGCTCTCGAATTCGCTCATCATACCCTTCATAATGGCCACAAATAATAACTAAATGCTCCTCTTTTGCGAATTCCTCGGCTTTTTTCTGTGTATATCGCTCACCTTGAGGACACATTAAAACAACGCGTGGTTTAGCTTCTTTATCCTTTGTGACCGCTTCTACCGCATCAAATATAGGTTGTGGAGATAATACCATACCAGCTCCGCCACCGTAAGGATAATCATCTACTTTATTATGTTTGTTTTCCGTATAATCACGGAAGTTTACGAGATTATAATGAAACTTTTCTTTTTCCTGTGCTTTTTTTAAGATAGACGTATTAAATACACTTTCAATCATTTCAGGAAATAAAGTTAGAATATCAATTTGCATTAATCAAGCAATCCTTCCATAGGTTCTATCACAATTCGTTTATGGTCTACATCAATTTCCTTTACCACTTCTTCTATATATGGAATTAAAATATCTTTTCCCTTTGGTTGCTTAACGACCCATACATCATTTGCACCTGGAGCTAGTATTTCTTTCACTTTCCCGATACTTTCTTCATCCGTAGTAAATACTTCACAGCCAATAATTTCATGATAATAATATTCATTTTCATCTAATTCAGTAAGCTGGGACTCCTTGATTTTTAAGGTTGAGCCTTTATAGTGCTCGACATCATTAATATTATTTAAGCCTTTAAAATGGATTAAATCAAAACCTTTATGAATTCGGTGTCCATCAATTTCTAATTCGCGGACAACTTTTTCATTCGTAACTAAATATAGCAAGTTCCCTACCTTAAATCGATCATCAAAATCACTTACCCGAAGGACTTTTAAATCTCCACGGATACCATGTGTATTTATTATTTTTCCAACTGTAAACATTTTTTCTTCCATATCTCTCACCTGCTGCTAGTTATCTATTCTGACGACAACGCCGTCTTTAATAATAATGGCTGTTTGTTCCATAATTTCATTCCAATGCGTGCCAACCTTCACCTCAACAAGAGCTTCAACTTCCCCTTCAACAATCTCGCTTCCAATTTCTAGCATTTCCAATTGTTCTATTTTAAACTCTACTAGCTTTATTTTTTCTTTTCTATTTTTTATCTCTTGTTGGAATCGATCTTGGAATTCCTGTTTAGACAAGCTTTTTTTATTTTGTAGTTTTCGTTGTTCGAATAACAATTGTTGACACTCTTGTTCAAGTCGCATTTTATGTTTCATAAATTTTTCTTTTAAAGCTGCTTTACTTTTATCCGTGATTACTTGTTTTATGACAACCTTTTTTATGATATTCACGTTATTTCTCGCCTCAACCTTCCCTTTTATTGGTGTCCATTTGTTTGTTATCCTCTTACCATATATACTCCTAGTATTTCCCTTCGAGTATCGGTGTAATGGAACTAATCCGTGCACCTTCAAAAAGTATTTATTATTCCTAAGGCTAAAATGATTAAAGAAGCTCGTTTCTTGTGAATGTATTAGAAAAACTGTCTTTGCTTATCCTTTAAGCAAATAATGCTTGTATCGATTAGGATACACTTTCTTCCCAATCTGCTAAAAAAGGGAAAGGTTTCCCTTTCCCTCACATGATATCTAAATAGATTCGTTTATTAGCATCTGACTTAGCTGCATAAACCACTGTACGAATCGCTTTTGCAATACGTCCATTCTTACCAATTACCTTGCCGACGTCATGCTGATTAACGGTAAGATGATAAACAACCTTGCTGTCCTCTTCTTTCTCCGTCACCTTAACATCTTCAGGGTAATCAACTAATGGTGTAACAATCGACTCTATTAGGGCTTTCATGATATCACACTACTTTACTTGTTAGTTTTTTGTTCGTGGAATTTCTTCATGATGCCTTCTTTTGAGAATAAGTTACGTACTGTATCGCTTGGCTTAGCGCCTTTTGCCATCCAGTCAAGTGCTTTTGCTTCATCTATTTTAACTTCAATTGGATCAACTACAGGATTATAAGTTCCAATTTGCTCAATAGAACGTCCGTCACGAGGAGAACGAGAATCTGCTACTACAATACGATAAAAAGGATTTCTTTTAGAACCCATACGTTTTAAACGAATTTTTACTGCCATTACTTGCACCTCCATTATTATGTTCTTCACAAGAATTGATTTTATCAAAAACTTGAAAGTCTGTAAAGTGTTTTTACATTACATCTATTATAATAGTTGAAAACTACTTATAAATCAAGGGTATTTCTAAAATTTAAAACGGATTGAAAGGAAGCTTAAATCCTTTTCCTTTCTTTCCTTTTTGCATATTCGTCATTTGTTTCATCATTTTTTTCATCTCGTCAAATTGCTTTAATAGCCTGTTTACTTGAGATACAGATGTCCCAGAGCCTTTGGCAATTCTTTTCTTACGGCTGGCATTCATTATACTTGGATCCTGACGTTCTTTCTTTGTCATGGACTTAATGATTGCCTCTACATGAACAAGTTGCTTATCATCGATTTGTACATTTTTAAGCCCCTTCATTTTATTAGCTCCAGGTATCATCGCTAATAAATCATCAAGTGGACCCATTTGCTTCACTTGGCCCATCTGCTCTAAAAAGTCATCAAATGTAAAGCTTGCATTTCTCATTTTTTCTTCTAACGCTTTTGCTTGCTTTTCATCTACAGATGCTTGTGCCTTCTCAATTAGTGTTAACACATCACCCATACCTAATATACGTGATGCCATACGTTCTGGATGAAATGGCTCTAATTGATCCAGCTTTTCACCCATACCGGCAAATTTAATTGCTTTACCTGTTACTGCTCTTATGGAAAGTGCAGCACCACCACGAGTATCACCATCTAGTTTCGTTAACACAACACCGGTAACATCTAATTGGTCGTTAAAGCTCTCTGCTACATTCACAGCGTCTTGACCAGTCATTGCGTCTACAACGAGGAAGATTTCATCTGGATTAACAGCGGCTTTAATTTCATCTAATTCACCCATTAAATCCGTATCCACATGAAGTCTACCAGCCGTGTCGATCAGCACATAATCACGGTGTTCCTCTTTAGCCTTTTCAATTGCCTTCTTAGCGATGTCAACAGGATTTGCTTCTGTCCCCATAGAGAAGACCGGCATATCAAGCTGACTGCCAAGTGTTTCCAATTGTTTAATGGCAGCAGGACGATACACATCACAGGCAACTAATAATGGCGAGCGATTATGTTTTTTTCTTAATAGGTTTGCTAGTTTTCCTGTTGTCGTTGTTTTACCAGCACCCTGTAATCCAACCATCATAATGACGGTTGGTGGACGGTCACTTACGGCAATTTTACTTTGCTCTCCTCCCATAAGCTCGGTTAATTCTTCTTTCACTACCTTAATAACCTGTTGGCCAGGTGTAAGGCTCTCCATTACCTCTTGGCCTACTGCACGTTCTTTAATACGTTTAATTAAATCCTTTACCACTTTAAAATTAACATCTGCTTCCAATAGTGCTAAGCGAATTTCACGGGTCATTTCTTTAACGTCTTGTTCAGAAACTTTCCCTTTTCCGGTAATTTTCTTTATCGTACTTTGCAGGCGCTCGGCTAATCCTTCGAATGCCATAGAAGGTGTCCCCCTAATCTAATTCTTTTAATTGTTTCATATAATGATGAAGCTTATCATCTTTTATATCCGATATATAGCTTTCCATTTGCTGGATAATTTTCATTCTTTCCTCAAACTTTTCATACAGATGTAATTTTTCTTCGTAGGACTCTAGCATTGCTTCTGTCCGCTTTATATTATCATATACTGCTTGCCTGGAAACATTTGCTTCTTCTGATATTTCCCCCAACGAATAGTCCTCAAGATAGTACATTTCCATATAGCTACGTTGCTTGGGTGTCAGTAATGCTTGGTAAAAATCTAATAAATAATTCATTCTCGTCGTTTTCTCGAGCATTTCATCACCCCTTGTTAAGTGAATTACCTTTACATTTTATCTTAACGAACAGATGAACCTTTTGCAAGTAGAAGACCAATTAATCATCGTTTGATTCATCTAACATATCAGCAAACAGCCCATATACAAATGCATTTGCATCAAACTTTTGTAGGTCTTCCGCTTTTTCTCCAAGTCCTACAAACTTAACTGGTATATGAAGTTCATGCCTAATCGCAAGAACAATACCACCTTTAGCAGTTCCATCTAGTTTTGTTAGCACAATTCCACTAACATCGGTAGCTTCTGAAAAAGTCTTTGCCTGACTTAGTGCATTTTGACCTGTTGTTGCGTCCAATACTAAAAGCACTTCATGGGGAGCTCCTGGGATTTCTCTTTCTATTACGCGTTTAACCTTCGATAATTCGTTCATCAGATTGACTTTATTTTGCAGTCTACCTGCTGTATCACATAATAACACATCAACATCTCTAGATTTAGCCGCTTTTATTGCATCGAAAATAACCGCTGCTGGGTCACTTCCGGCAGATTGCTTGATTACCTCAACACCTGCACGCTCTCCCCAGACCTCTAATTGTTCAATTGCCCCTGCTCGGAATGTATCTCCCGCCGCAAGCATGACGTTTTTTCCTTCTGCCTTCAATTTATGTGCTAATTTACCAATCGAGGTTGTTTTCCCTACTCCATTAACACCAACTACTAAAACGACAGAAAGTCCTTCTTTTTGTATATTAAATGTCTCAATTTCTTGATCATCATCGCCATAATAAATATCGACTAATTTCTCTGAGATAACTTCCTTTACTTCTTCTGTATCTTTAATATTACGACGTTGTACTTCAAATTTTAGCTCATCAATTAAATCCATAACGGTCATAACACCGACATCAGCAGTGATTAAAACTTCTTCTAATTCCTCAAAAAAATCTTCATCTACCTTACGATATCGTGCTATTAAATCATTGATTCTACCAGAGAATGACTTTCTCGTTTTCTCCATTCCTTCTTTATACTTTGTCGATACTTCTTCTTGGTTATCTTGTTTAAATTTATTTTTTAACTTTTGTAAAAAGCCCATGTATATGACACCCCTTTATGATTGAATAAGCTCTTTCGTTTCTTCTAGACGGACGGACACTAGTCGGGATACTCCAGATTCTTGCATCGTTACCCCATATAATACATCTGCCTGTTCCATCGTACCTTGTCGGTGTGTAATGACGATAAACTGTGTATTCTCGCTATATTGTTTAACATATTTAGCGAAACGGACAACATTTGCTTCATCAAGGGCAGCTTCCACTTCATCCAGAACACAAAACGGTACTGGACGGACCCTTAAGATAGCAAATAACAAGGCGATAGCGGTTAGTGCACGTTCTCCACCGGAGAGCAGTCCTAAATTTTGAAGCTTCTTACCAGGTGGTTGTGCAATAATGTCAACACCAGTATCTAATAAATTTTTCGGATCGGTAAGCTTTAACTCAGCATGACCACCACCGAAAAGTTCTTTAAATACGATGGCAAATTCGTCTTTTATTTGTCCGAAGGTTGTACTAAATAAGTGTTCCATCTCTTCGTCCATTTCTTTAATAACAGCAAATAAGGTTTGCTTTGCTTCAACTAAATCATTTCGTTGATCCGTTAGGAATGTATATCGCTCAGAAATACGATCATATTCATCGATTGCACCGATATTAACGTTACCTAAGCGCTCAAGTCTCGCTTTAATTTCACTTACATTATGCTTCGCTTCTTCGACATTCTCAACCTTCTCGAATTCTTTTTTCGCTCTTTCATATGTCATCATATACTCTGTTTGTAATAAGGATAAACGATTTTCAAGTTCCACATCAATACGATTTGCTTTTACTTCCTTTTGTTGAATTTGCTGTAAAATGCCATGATGTTTCTTGCTTTCTTCTTTTAATTCTCGTTCTTCATCCTGCATTCGCTGTGTACGAGCCATTCTATCTGAGCGCATCTCTTGAATCGATGACGTTATTGCTTCTTTTTCTTTGCTTTTCTCTATTAACTTTCCATTGATTTCCTCTTCTGTCTCATTCGATTGAGAAATACTGATAAGCTCTTCTAACTCTTCAGCAATTTTGGTAAAACGCTCTGTTTGTTCTGTTAATCGTTCTTTCAGAATATTGGTCTTCTCTTGTTGGTTTTTTACACGTTCTTCTTGTTCAGCAAGGAGAACTTGATAGTGATGATAATCTTGTTGTATCTGATCTTGATTTTCCTTCCATTCTAGTTCCTGCTTGGACAACCCATCAATTTGCGCTCGGAAGGATTGTAAGCTATCTTCAATCGTTGTAAGTTCTGAGCGCAACTCCTGATCACGGTTCTCCAATTCAGCTAAATCCCGGTCATACTGTTGTTTATCCTGATCATATACAGAAAGATTTTCTGAAAGAGATGCAAGCTTTAATTCTATTTCCTTGTGATTCGATTTTGCCTCTTGTAACACTTGTTGTTTTTCACTAAGGCTTTGTTCCCCTAGGTTTAGTTGTTGTTCTAGCTCTGCCAATAATTGCTTTTGCATCTTTACTTGTCGTTCAAAATCTTGTGCCTTAAGTTCATAATCCTGTAGCTTTTCCGTAAGCTCCTGGAGATCCTTTTCTCTAGTGAAAAGAGACGAATTTGTTTTCTTTTGTGCACCACCAGACATAGATCCACCAGGGTTTACAACATCCCCCTCAAGGGTAACAATTCGATACTTTCGCATAACCATACGGGCGATTTCGTTCGCATCTTTTAGCGTTTTTGCAATCACAACATGCCCCATTAAATGGTCTATTGCTTTTTGATAAGAGGGCTCCGTTGTTACCAATTGTCCTGCTATCCCAACAAATCCTGCATGTGTTCTAATCTGATTCAATATGTCTTGCGGTATAAATCTTGGTTGAATGGATTCTAATGGTAAAAACGTTGCTCGCCCACTATTTGTTTGCTTTAACCAAGCAATTGCCTGTCTTGCTGAAGCATCATTTTCCACAACAATATGCTGCGCTTGTCCACCAAGTACAGTTTCAATTGCGGTAATGTACGCCTTTGGAACATCCATGAGTTCAATGACAGCTCCATGAATTGCAGACAATTTCCCATCTTCTCTAGCCTTTAAAACTGCTTTAACACCTTGAAAGAAGCCTTGAAAATCCTCTTTCATATCTTCTAACATTTCTTTTTTCGATTTTAATTTTTCAATATATTGATAGCCTTGATATAGTTTTGTTTGTGATTCCTGGTACTTATCACGCTTGGTTTCAATTTCTTTCTTTATATTTCGTAATGACTCCTCTTCGTGACGATATTCGGCCTCTGAGGATTCTACCAATTGATGGAGTTTCGCTAATTGCTCCGAATAACTTTCTCTTAAATCAATTAAATCCTGGAACTTATCAGCTTGCTTATCTTTTTTGACATTAATTTGCTGTACTTGTTGTGCAATGGATTGCCTTTCATTTCTCTTTGCTGCCTGTTTATTCAGGAATTCGATATATTCCGATTTAAGCTCTTCGATTTGATCAACTAGACTATCCTTATCTGTTGTTAACCTTGTCTTTAACTCTTCAACAAGTTTTTTTGTTTTTTTCTTCTCTTCTTGAAGCGTGGCTAACTTCTCTGTTTCCTCTAATAGCTCAGACTCTAAATTGGTTATCAGTTCCTCTGCTTCACGCTTTTGCATTTCTAGCTTTTCTTTATTTTCGGCGAAATGCTTTGTACGCTCGTGGAATACTTGTTTCCTTCCCTCATATTGTTCCAGCTGCTGAGTCGTGGTCAGTAGGCGTTCTTGTAATTCATTAATCTGATTATCCATCCGCTCTACTTCTTCTCGGGCAGAAGCTAAGCTAGCTTCTTTCTTCTGAATTTGTGTTTTGAGGGCAATCTCATCCAACTTTTCAGCATCTATTACTTTTAAAAGCTCTTGCCATTCTTCATGCAATAGTTCGATTTCCGTGATTAATAACGATATTTCTTGAGTTTTTAGTAAATCCTTTTGCTTTAAGTATTCTTTTGCTGTTTCTGCTTGTCTCTGTAAAGGCTCTAGCTGACTCTCGATTTCATATATAATATCTTCGACGCGGTTTAAATTTTCTTGTGTTTCAGCAAGTTTATATTCTGCCTTCTTTTTCCGTTGTTTATATTTCAGTACACCAGCCGCTTCTTCAAAAATCGTCCGTCTTTCTTCTGCTTTAGAGCTTAAAATTTCCTCTACTTTCCCTTGACTTATAATAGAAAAAGCTTCTTTTCCTAAGCCAGAATCAAGAAATAAGTCTACGATATCCTTTAATCGACAAGATTGTTTATTAATATAAAATTCGCTTTCACCAGAACGATAGACCCGTCTTGTTACACTAACTTCTTCGTAATCAAGCGGTAGAGCTTGATCACTATTATCGAGTACTAGCGTTACTTCTGCTATATTTAACGGTTTTCTTGTGTCACTACCTTGGAAAATAATATCTTCCATTTTTGAACCACGTAGCGACTTCGCAGACTGCTCCCCTAATACCCAACGGATAGCATCTGTAATATTACTTTTACCACTTCCATTAGGGCCAACGACGGCGGTAACTCCTGGCACAAAGTCAACATTTATCCGTTCTGCAAAAGATTTAAATCCAACACTTTCTAAACGCTTCAAAAACATAAACATTCTCCTACTGGAAACGAATCTCCCCATATGTAAGCTCGATTCCATTTTCCCTTTTTCTCTTTATAACATGATATGTTAAACTATCGCTATAGTAGTTATCCGATGAACTGTGTCTAGTATACCTCAACTAATATAAGACATAACAATTGAGCATATAGGCAGTTAACACGTTAAGATTCCTTTAGCATATAGTATAATAAACCATATGGATTGGCTTTTTAATGCATTTATTTTATCATAAAGACGGAAACAAAAGAAGTGTACATAACATATCAACACATTATTATGAACCATAGAGGTGGAAAATGAATTTAGAAAACCCTACAATTGAAAATCTTACATACCTTTTAAACGAATTAGCAGATCACCTGTCCGTAGTGAATCGCTCTTTATTTGACCCTGAGGACTATGACCTTTCAAAATATGAGGATATTAAATTTATGTATGATATGGTTGTGAAGAAAGGGAATCTGTCGGCATCAGAAACGCAGGCCTTCATTGAGGAGCTTAGAAAAGTAAGACTATAAAATGGTCATAAAAAAGGGGTTGCCCTACATTGAAATGTAACCTTTATAACAGGACATTCTAAAGTAGGGCAACCTCTTTTTATACTCCAAGTTGATCTAGCGCATTTTTTGCTGCACGCTGTTCTGCTTCCTTTTTAGTACGGCCGATCCCCGAGCCAAGTACTTTATCATTAATACGCAGCTCTGCCACAAACTCTTTATTATGTGAAGGACCTTTTTCCTCTATAATTTGATATTCGATGGTTTGATTTTTGTCTTGCTGGACTATTTCCTGAAGCTTACTTTTATAATCCATCCCATGCGAAAAAGCACCAGTGTCAATTTTAGGAAATACGTGTTTTTCTAGAAAATGTAATGCTGTGTCAAATCCTTTATCTAAATATAAAGCCCCTAAAAAAGCTTCAAAAACATCTGCCAATAAAGCGGGACGGTTTCTTCCACCCGTCATCTCTTCTCCCTTACCTAAAAGGATATGATCACCAAAATTTAAACTACGTGCAAACGTTTCTAACGAAGGTTCACAAACAATAGCAGCACGTAATTTAGTCATTTCCCCTTCAGGCATTTGAGGATATTTTCGATATAAGTATTGTGAAACTCCAAGTTCTAATACTGCATCCCCCAAAAACTCTAAACGTTCATTATCAGAAGTGTTTATGTCACGATGCTCATTCACATAAGATGAATGGGTAAATGCTTGCCTGATTACATCAATATTTTGAAATTCTATTTGAAGCATCTGTTCTAACTTTTTTCGATCCATAGATACTTGCCACCTCTTGTTGATATATAGAAAAGTCTCGCATTAGCGAGACCTTAAACGTGTATTATATTAGCCCTGTAAATCCTTTATGTAATTTACAGCATCACCAACAGTGTTAATTTTTTCTGCTTCTTCATCAGCAATTTCCATATCGAATTCGTCTTCAAGCTCCATTACAAGCTCAACTACGTCTAATGAATCTGCTTCTAAATCATCTTTAAAAGATGCTTCCATTGTTACTTTTGACTCTTCTACATCAAGTTTATCAACAATAATTTCTTTTACTTTTTCAAATACGTCTGCCATTAACGTTCACCTCCCTTCAAAGTATTATACCGATTACATGACCATACCGCCATCGATATGAATGGTCTGTCCTGTAATATAGTTTGCATCATCAGATGCTAGAAAACGTACTACTTTAGCAACATCTTCTGGTTCGCCAAGTTTTGCGAGAGGAATCATACTTAGCATACCTTCCGTTTGTTCCTCTGTTAATGCATCTGTCATATCTGTTGATATAAAACCAGGAGCTACTGCATTTACTAATATATTACGGCTAGCTAGTTCCTTAGCCGTCGTTTTCGTTAGTCCAATGACACCAGCTTTAGCAGCTACATAATTTGCTTGGCCAGGATTACCACTGACACCTACAATAGATGCCACATTAATAATTCTACCAGAACGTTGCTTCATCATCTGACGTGTTACAGCCTTCGTGCAAACAAAGACACCTTTTAAATTTGTATTAATAACTTGGTCAAATTCAGACTCTTTCATTCTCATTAATAAATTGTCTTTTGTAATACCAGCATTATTTACAAGAATATCAACACTACCAAATGTTTCGAGGGTTAATTTTATCATATCTTTTACTTGTTCTTCATCTGCAACATCTGCTTGGAATTTTATTGCGTTAGCACCTAAAGCGATGACTTCCTCAACGACAGCCTGTGCCTTTGCCTCATTACCAGCATAGTTTACGACGACATTAGCACCTTTTTCCGCTAATTCTAATGCTATAGCTCTTCCGATTCCCCTTGAACCACCTGTGATGATTGCCGTTTTTCCTTGTAACATTACGCTTCACCTCGATACCATGTAATAAAATCATTTAAAGATGCTTGATCTTGAACAGTAAATATCGTAGCTTTTCGATCAATTTTCTTTACTAATCCACTAAGTACTTTTCCAGTTCCTACTTCCACAAATGCCTCAACATCGGTTTGCATCATATTTCGTATCGATTCCTCAAAGCGAACTGGTGAATATAGCTGTTTTAAAAGTAATTCCTTTATTTCATTTTGATCATTCACAGGATTTGCTGTAACATTTGCATAGACAGGAATCTCGGCATCCTTAATGTTCACTTGATTCAAGTATGTCGCAAAATCCTTATTTGCGGCTTCCATTAATCTGGAATGAAATGGACCACTGACATTTAGCGGGATTACCCGTTTAGCACCTTTTTCTTTTAGCTTGTTACTTGCTTCATCGATTCCTGCAACAGAACCAGAAATAACAATCTGTCCTGGACAATTGATGTTCGCAACGTCCACAATCTCTTCCGTAATCGAATCAACTACTTCTTGGATCGCCTCTACGGATAAACCTAACACAGCTGCCATGGTTCCTTGTCCTTTTGGAAATGCTTGTTCCATTAAGCGACCACGTGTGCTAACTAATGGCAGAGCTTCTTCCAGTGTCATTGCTTTAGCAGCTACTAAAGCACTATACTCTCCAAGACTGTGCCCTACTACCATAGATGGTTGAATTCCCTCTTGTTCTAGTAAATTCTGTAGTGCGATACTAGAAAGTAATAAAGCAGGTTGTGCATTTTCTGTTTCAGTCAAATTCTCTGATGGTCCTTCAAACATCAAAGAACGTATATCTTTTCCTAATACTTCATTAGCTTTCGTATATAAGTTTTGAACACTTTCATATGCATCATGAATTTCCTTCCCCATACCAACCGTTTGTGATCCTTGTCCTGGGAACATAAATGCTACTTTTTTCATTCTGTTTCCTCCTCATCCACTTGCATCGACTCCACTGTTTCTTTAATAGTCTCTATGACACGGTGGTCGACCATATGGCAGGTCTGCTTTATGGCACTATAGATTGCTCGGTGGTTGGAAGAACCATGCGCCTTTACAACAGGAGCTGCTAATCCAAATAATGCTGCCCCACCATACTCAGAATAATCTAGTTTATCTTTTAATCCTTTTAAGTCCTTTTTCACTAAGCCTGCCGCTAGCTTTGTTTTAAGTGAGGACATAAAGGTTTCTTTAATCATAGAAAATAGTGCAGAAGCTGTTCCTTCGATCGTCTTTAATGCAACATTTCCACTAAAGCCATCAGTAATGACAACATCTGCGACTCCGTTTAATAAGTCCCTTGCTTCCACATTACCAACAAAGTTAATCGGGGCTTTTTTCATTAATTCGAACGCTTTCTTCGTTAGCTCATTCCCTTTTCCATCTTCCGTACCGATGTTTAATAAGCCAACTCGTGGATTGTTTATCGAACGTACTTTTTCAGCGTAAACAGAACCCATAATCGCGTACTGCAGCAAATGGTTTGGCTTTGCATCCACATTTGCACCGACATCTAACATTAAGAAACCTTCTCCTTCTAATGTCGGCAGGGTCGGACTTAATGCTGGACGATCGATCCCAGGTATTCTTCCGATAACAAATAGACCTGCACTCATTAAGGCACCTGTATTACCGGCAGATATACATGCATCTGCTCGTCCCTCTTTCACTTCAGCCGCTGCCTTTACCATAGATGAATTTTTCTTCCTTCTTACCGCGCGAACAGGCTCATCATCTCCAGTAATAACTTCATCTGTATGTAAAATCTCAATTCGTTCTGAGTTCGTTAAGTACTGATTGATTTTTTCCTCATCACCAACCAATGTAATCTGTAAGTTCTTTATCTCTTGGACAGCATCCATTGCACCTAATACGATTTCTTTGGGTGCATGATCGCCACCCATAGCGTCAATTGCAATTCTCATAGGTTATTCTCCTTTTTATCGGTTGACCGATACATATGGAATTCGCCAGAAAAGACTTTTTCACTATCTACAAAACTATCAACCTGTACTAACGTTAGCCCCTTTTCATCTGTACCTTGTACAAAGGCTTTCGCGACGACTCTTTCCCCTTGTCGAACCTGTCTCTTAAAGTTAAGGACAGATTTTGCTGTTAGGGCAAGCTCATCATTCATAACTGCAACAGCCAATGAATTAGCCTGTGCAAACAAATGATGTCCTCTTGCAATATTATTTCTTGTAAAAACATGTTCTCGTCCTATATCTAAAATCGAGATTGCTCGATTATCTAACTCTAAGTCGATAATTTCCCCAATAACATCTTCTAGTGGCAAAGATTTGACGGTTTCATTCCACTGATGCTTTGCTACTGTTTTTATTCTTTCCCTTAACTCTGGAATGGATAATTCCATCCGGTCAAGACGGATAGTTTGAATACTTACATCAAATTTTTTTGCCAATTCTTCATCGGTTATAAATGGAGTCTCTTCAATTGTTTCTTTTAATTTTTCTTGTCTCTTTACTTTCGGTATCCTCATCAAAGCACCATCCACTTTTCTATATTTTAGGGTAATAATTGTTGCTATTATGACTTGGTACTAATAGTAATATATATTACATGATGAAATTATGCAAGTAAGAGTTAGTCAAGTACTGTATCAAATACGCCTTCATTATCTAGAAAATCCCTTAATTTAGCGTAGTTAGGGTCTTCCTCCAATAAGTTAAATTGGATAATTTCTGCAGCATCATTTCTCGCCGTTTCAAGTGCTCGATAATCATGAATCATATCTGCCACCTTAAAATCTGGTAATCCACTCTGCTTCGTTCCAAAGAAATCCCCTGGACCACGTAATTTTAAATCCTGCTCTGATAACTCGAAACCATTATTCGTTTCGGTCATAATCCGCATTCGCTCTTTACCTGTCTCACTTTTCGGGTCGGCAATTAGAATACAATAGCTTTGCTTATCTCCTCTACCAACTCTTCCTCGTAATTGATGTAATTGCGATAGTCCAAATCGTTCCGCGTCATAAATGACCATAATGGTCGCATTTGGCACATTAACACCTACTTCTACCACCGTGGTAGAAACGAGTACTTGAACTTCATTAGCTGCAAATTCTTTCATCACTTGATCCTTATCAGTTGGATGCAATCTCCCATGCATCAGTCCGACACGTATAGATGGTGGATAAAAATCAACTAATTGATTGTATAAATCAACAGCATCCTGAATATCTAGTTTGTCTGACTCTTCAATAAGCGGACAAATGATGTAGGCTTGTTCACCAGCTTTAATATGGTTTTCTATAAATCCTAGTACACGATCGAACGTATTTGCCTTCGTCCAATAGGTTTCTATTTCCTTTCGCCCAGCAGGCATTTCATCAATGACCGACACATCCATATCACCAAAAGCCGTAATAGCAAGTGTCCGTGGGATTGGAGTAGCAGTCATAAACAACACATCCGGATGTAATCCTTTACTAGAGAGTGCTCGTCTTTGCTCAACCCCAAATCGATGCTGTTCATCTACTACAACAAGACCTAAATCAGCAAAATGCACCTCATCCTGGATTAGTGCATGGGTACCTACTAGTATATCAACTTGGTGATTTTGTAGATCTGCTAAAATCTCTTTTCGCTTCTTCCCTTTTACAGATCCCGTAAGTAGCTCTACTCTTGCCAGCTCTCCAAACATTTCCTTTAGAGATTGGTAATGCTGTTCTGCTAATATTTCCGTCGGGACCATTAAGGCACCCTGCTTAGTTGCCGTAATAGTAGCATAGAGTCCAATAGCAGCTACAGCTGTTTTCCCTGATCCAACATCCCCTTGTAGTAATCGATTCATTCGATAGGGAGATTTCATATCCGATAAAATTTGATTTAATGATTTAGTTTGTGCATTAGTTAAAGAGAACGGGAATCCTTTAATGAAATTTGCCACTTTCGCCTCATCATAATGTTGTGCATTCCCCATGGAAGACTCTCTACGTCGTTTTCGTAATAGCTGTATTTTCAATTGAAACAATAGAAATTCTTCATACGTAAATCTTCTTCTTGCATGTTTTAAAGCGGTTCGGTTTTCGGGGAAGTGCATGGTTTTAATCGCATGGTTACGAGTCGGGATCTTATAGGCTGTTATCATATCAGGAGGTAAAATCTCTTCCACTTTGTCTCCGAAATCTTGGATAGCTTGTTGAATAGCCTTTTTCAGTCGAAAACTTGTTACATCGCCTCTAACAGAATAAATAGGTTGTATATCGGAGGATTTTTCCATGGAGCCTTTTTGATAGTTACTGACCGTTATTTGTAAACGATGGGCATCCCACTTACCGGTTAATGTAACGATATCCCCTACATTAAGTTGCTTCTTCGCGAACGCCCGGTTAAACATCACTACCTTAACGGCAATATTCTCTACTTCAACATTAAACGAAAGGCGAGATTTTTTTCTTCCAAAATAGGAAAGAGAAGGGGTGTTTAGTACCCTTCCCTCAATCGTTACTTTATCCTCATGAATTAATTCACTAAGCGGAAGAATTTCTAAAACATCATATCTTGAAGGAAAATACAGCAAAAGATCCTCCACTGTATGAATATTTAATGCCATTAAATCCTCTGCAAATTTCTCCCCTATTCCCTTTACTTCGGATACAGAATAATCTAGCATAATTTATCACTCTTTCTAAACAGACCTTCTAGAAAATCTTCTTCACATATTTCTAGAATTAAAAAATTATCTTACACAAAATGCTCATTATAGATCGATGTTCATTAACCAAAAATCTTTTCTTTTAAAAATCTACCTGTTGGTGTATCAGCTAAGCCACCCTCACCGGTTTCTCGTAAACTTACAGGCATTTGTCTTCCAATCCGGTACATCGCACCAATTACTTCATCACATGGGATACGGCTTGTCACTCCAGCTAAGGCCAAGTCAGCTGAGACAATGGCTAAAGAAGCACCACCCGCATTCCGCTTTACACATGGAACTTCAACAAGTCCAGCAACTGGATCACATACAAGTCCTAACATATTTTTTAATGTGATGGCAAATGCATCTGCCGATTGCTGTGGGGAGCCACCTGCCATTTCTACAATCGCAGCGGAAGCCATGGCACCAGCAGAACCTACTTCTGCTTGACATCCGCCTGCTGCGCCAGAAATAAATGCATTATTCGCAACAACTAATCCGAATGCCCCTGCCGTAAATAAATAGCGAATCATTTGCTCACGTGTTGGGTTCAGTTGTTCTTTAACAGCAAATAATGTCCCCGGAACACAACCTGCACTACCAGCAGTTGGCGTAGCACATATCACACCCATTGCAGCGTTCACTTCATTTGTTCCCATTGCTTTACTAACCGCATCTAGCATTAAATGTCCAGACAATGGTGTCTTCTCTCGCATATAGGTTTGAACTTTAACAGCGTCCCCACCGGTTAGACCAGTTACTGATTGAACCCCTTTTAAGCTATCTTCTATCGCTTTTTCCATCACTTGCAGGTTCTTTTCCATTTCTGCAAATACTTCTTCACGTGTTTTATTTTTAACATCCATCTCTTGACGGATCATCACTTCAGAAATTAACATATTTTCTTTCTCAGCAATTTCTACTAATTCCGCAACAGTTCGGAACATGGTACTTCTCCCCTTTAGCTAACGATTTTTGCAATTTGAATGATGTGGTCAGCCTTTTCTAATTCTAATAGAATTTCATCTTCAACATTTTGGTCAACCTCAATAACCATTAATGCTTCTTTGCCGACATCCTTACGATTAACTTCCATATGGCCAATGTTAATTTCATGCTTCGCTAATATTTTGGTTACCGATGCAATGGCTCCAAATCTATCATTATGCATAATAAGTACAGCTGGATGATTACCAGATAACCTTAATTCAAAGCCATTTAGTTCTGTAATTTCGACCTTTCCTCCACCAATGGATATCCCAACTATCTCTAATTGTTCTTCTTCATCTCCAATGACCATACGAACAGTATTAGGATGGTCTGTTTTCGCACTATCTTCAATAAACTCTATTTTAATTCCTTCGTCCTTCGCTATATTCAATGCATCTCTCATACGTATATCATCTGTCTCAAATCCCAATAATCCACCAGCTAAAGCAAAGTCAGTTCCATGCCCTTGATAGGTTTTGGCAAAAGAGCCATATAAGTATATTTTAGCCCATTTCGGTTGTTTTCCAAACAAATTACGGGCAGCCAACCCAATACGTGCAGCGCCTGCAGTATGCGAACTTGATGGCCCAACCATAACTGGACCAATAATATCAAAAACAGAATTGTATTTCATCTTGACACCGCCTTCATACTCTTATCAATTTAAACATCTATTGTAAATTATAACAAAAACTATTATAATATTCATTTGTGGATTATAGAATAACATAATTATTTTATAATCGGGTGGGAGAGGGATACGAAGAAATTAGGAATTTACATGCCTATATTTTCCAAGTATACAAAGAAAACATATCGGAATGAAATTATCGCTGGTATTATCGGTTATCTAACAACAGTGTATATTGTTGTTGTAAACGGATCTATTCTTAGTGAAGCCGGAATATCAGTAGAAGCTGGTATGATGGCTACGATTTTAGCAAGCTTTGTCGGCACCTTGATTATGGGGTTATATGGCAGATTACCACTAATTCTAATACCTGGTATGGGAATTAATGCTTTATTCGCCTATTCCATTATTCAAGGAAATGGACTAACCTTCCAAGAAGGGCTCGCTGTCGTATTAGTAGCATCCTTGCTTTTCTTAGTAACAGCATTTACCAAATTAGGACTGCTCCTAAAAGAAGCTATACCAGATTCGTTAAAACACGGTATAAGTGTTGGGTTAGGGCTATTCCTTATATTAATTGGACTTGAAAAAAGCGGTTTGATAACGAATGGTGAAAGTACCATTATATCAATCAGTGATTTTAGCTCACCAACTATTCTAGTTAGTATCCTTACATTATTTATTGCGATATTTTTATTTGTTAAAAATGTACCAGCTAACTTTCTGATTACGATGGTAATTGGTACGATATTAGCTTACTGTTTTGGCATTATAGAATCTGGTACGACGATGAATCATGTAAGTAGTAACCTAGTGTTTATGCCATCTTTTTCAGCCATAAATGAACTTTCATTTTGGCTAGCAGTATTTCCGCTAGCTATGATATTGATTTTCGAGAATATGGGACTACTGAATGGGCAGCTAGCGATGTTAAAGCGTGGAGAGATCGCGTATCAAAAAGGTTATAAAACGACTGCTATCTCATCAATAGCAAGTGCTTTCTTAGGGACATCGCCAACTGTTTCTGCAGCTGAAAATGCTGCCGTTATTGCTTCTAAAGGTAAAACAGGAATGACGGCGATAATTGCTAGCTTATTATTTCTAGCTACTATCTTCATAATACCTTGGATTACCATGATTCCCAATGTAGCAATTAGTCCTATCTTAATCATAGTAGGCTTTCTGATGGTACAAAATATTCGTCACATTCCTTTAGATAATATTTCAGAGGCTATTCCAGCATTCTTAATTATTGTCATGATTCCGTTTACGTATAGTATTGCTGACGGTATGGCATTTGGATTTATCGCCTATCCAATTGTTAAGCTTGCTTTAGGTAAACAAAAAGAATTATCTGCTGCTATTATGGTTATCTCTTTACTCTTCATTTGTGACTTCGCATTAAAAATAGCAGGTATATAAGGAAAAAGAAAACCGAACTATCTGTCAATCATAAAGATTGACAAATAAGTTCGGTTTTCCTTTTATTAAACTGTATTACTCAACAGAGAAAATATAAGAATAAATTGGTTGATTTCCATTGTGTACTTCTATCTCAACATCTTCATAATTCTCTTCTACATAACTTACTAATTCATTCACTTCATCTTCTGACACATCTTCACCAGATAAAATCGTAAGGATTTCATCGTCTTCGGTAATTAATTCTTGGAATAATTGTTTTACCGCTTCTAGACGGTCTTTATCGGTCGTTACAATTTTACCTTCAGCAATTCCCATGAAGTTACCATTTTCAATGGATATGCCATCAATTTGTGTATCTCTAACCGCATAGGTAATTTGTCCGGTTTTTACATGTGAACTAGCTTCCAGCATATTTGCTTTATTCGCATCAAGATTTTCTTCTGGATGGAATGCGAGCAATGCACTAATCCCCTGTGGAATCGTTTTAGTTGCAACTACCGCAGCATTAACTTCCGATAATTCAGCCGCTTGCTCTGCAGCCATCACGATATTTTTGTTATTTGGTAGTACAATTACATTCTTGGCATTAGCCTGATTGATTGCATCCGCAATGTCTTGTGTACTTGGATTCATCGTTTGGCCGCCTTCTATTACTACTGTTGCTCCCAGACTCTCAAACAATGCCTTTAAGCCAGAACCCATTGCAACCGTCACAATTCCGAACTCTGCTTTCTCTTTTGGTGTAGCCGGTTTAACAGGCTCACCGACAATAGCAGTATGCTGTTCACGCATATTTTCGATCTTCATATTGATTAAGCTACCATGGCGTTGACCAATCGTTAATACATTACCAGGATATTCTGTGTGAACATGCACTTTAACAATTTCCTCGTCAGAAACAACTAATAGCGAATCACCATGTTGACTTAATTCATTACGGAATTCAGACTCATCAAAAGGATTTTCCTGTAACTTGTCTTCTTCAAATTTCACCATAAACTCTGTACAATAACCAAATTCGATTTCAGAAGTATCCATAAAATCCTGTGCAGATTTATGATGTTCCGCATTTATCATATCATCCATCTCAACTACGTCATCTGGTAGTTCTTCACCTTTTAACGCTGATAAAAATCCTTCATAAACCGTTACAAGACCTTGTCCACCAGAATCAACTACACCAACCTCTTTAAGAACTGGTAATAAATCTGGTGTGCGCTTCAAGGAAGCTTTAGCTTCTTGTAGAACCTTTTCCATCATAACAATTACATCATCTTCTTGTTCACCTATTTCTACCGCTTTTTTCGCAGCATCTTTAGCTACTGTTAGAATGGTACCTTCTACTGGTTTCATTACAGCCTTATACGCTGTTTGCACACCAGAATCAAATGCAAGCGCTAAATCTTTAGTTGTTAAGGATGTCTTTTTATCCATCCCTTTTGCAAACCCTCTAAAGATCTGGGAAAGAATTACACCAGAATTCCCTCTTGCTCCCATTAACAATCCTTTAGAGAAAGCGTTTGCCACATCGGAAATACTTTCCGATTTATTTTTCCGTACTTCATTTGCACCAGAAGTCATCGATAAGTTCATATTCGTTCCAGTATCACCATCTGGTACCGGAAATACATTTAAAGCATCAATTTTCTTGGCATTATTGGTTAAATGGTGAGCTCCCGTGAGCACCATTTGTGAAAACATAATACCGTCAAGCTTTTGTACTGCCACAATAGTTCCTCCCTTAGCAGGGTAGCAAAATTAATCTTTTGCTACACGTACCCCTTGTATGTAAATATTTACGGAATCAATTTCAAGTCCTAATGTTTTACTCAAGGTGTATTTCACTTGAGATTGTACATTATGTGCAACTTCAGATATTTTAGTACCGTAACTAACAATAATATACATATCAATATGTAAGGAATTGTCTTCTTGTCTAACTACGATTCCTCGAGAATAATTTTCCTTACGAAGAATCTCTGCAATACCATCTCTGATTTGACTTTTAGATGCCATTCCAACAATACCGTAGCATTCAACAGCTGCACCACCAGCAATTGTTGCAATAACTTCATTCGTTATAGTTACATGACCATCTTTGGTATTCAATTCAATGGACATTATAATCCTCCTTAGACAACATTATCTTACCGATATTTTACTACAATTATTATGTTTTTGCACATCACGTCATTATTTCAATAGAAATTGATTTAAGGCAAAACAAGTATATAAATAGAATTTCAACACTTTTTGCCTCTTACTACAATGAACGATTACATTCATTCTGTCAAGTGAAAATTCTTTATATACGTATTGCAATCTTTTCGTAGTTATGGTAAATTGTATAAGTATTAACTTGACTTTTGTTTAGAGTAGGAGGGATTAACATGGCTAGAAAATGTGTTGTTACTGGACGTAAAACAACTAGTGGAAACCAACGCTCACACGCTATGAATTCCAACAGACGTAAATGGAAAGCTAATGTGCAAAAAGTTCGTATTATGGTAGATGGAAAACCAAAACGTGTTTATGTTTCTGCACGCGCACTTAAATCAGGTAAAGTGGAACGCGTATAATATATACCTAATTCATTTTACTGATACATTAGTTATTAGCTAAAAGCACCCAAACTAAACGGGTGCTTTTTTCTATAGTTTTATAGCTTTCTAGTCCATTTAACAGTACCCGAGGGAATTCACTTTATGTGTTGTTTATCAATGCTCGCACTGTTCTCGCTTGCATCTCACTAAGGTAAAGCACGATAGTTTAAATTCAGCTTTATTATAGTTGAACTAAATACGAGCCACAGGCTTGGCAATTCCTCCCGCATAATAAATTCCTCAAAAAAACTGCTTCTGCCAAGTATTGACAAAAGCAAAACAAAGCCTTACTTATCTTTCTTAAAAATACCAATTACAACACGTACAAATCCGCCAATTACTCTAGGGAGCTTAATCGTATAAAATTTCATAAGTTCGCCCTCCTCCATTTCCAAACACGCTTCATGAATCGCTTTTTTACCTAATCACGACTCCTTACAACTAATACTATGCCATCATCAAATGAAAAAGTACCATTATTTGAGATTAGCTTGTTTGAAATAGAAAGAGTGGATCCCATATGTATCGTTGCCTTCGATAGCGGATAATAAAATCCTTCGAGTGTAAGTCCACTGACTTCTTGTGTTAATGGAATAAACGATACAATCGGGTAATTCTCACATCTCTTAATCGTATAAGAACCCGCAAACTTCAGTTCAAGATGGTTCTTACTATCGATCACAGCTCCACCAATATTCTTTTTAACCAATTGTTGTAATAACTGGATATTGATTAATGTGTGGTCTAATCTGCCACCTGTTACACCAAAAAAGTAAATCATCGTTGGACGCAAGGAAATTGCAAGCCTTAAAGCAAGCTCCAAGTCGGTTTCATCTTTTTCCACGTTATGCTGTTCAAACCGCTTTGCTTGTATCTTTATTTGTTGGAGTTCTCCATCATTTACCGAATCGAAATCACCTATAGCATAATCTAATTCTATATTTTGTTGGATAATAGAAAGAGCCCCTCTATCGGCTCCAATCCAAATATCTATGTTATGTTGATAGTGAGATAAATTTGGAATTAGATGAGAAGGGCCATTTCCAATAATTGCTATATTTACCATTTCTTCTATCCTCTACATTTCACATGCTTTACGAATATCTAATATTGCTTTTGTCCGATCCTCTTGATTAAACACTGCACTACCTGCCACTAACACATCTGCTCCAGCATCAACACATTGTTTCGCTGTCGATACATTTACTCCACCATCAACCTCAATTTCAAACGTATAGCCATTTTCTTCACGCCATGTTGCTATTTGCTTAATCTTTTTTAACGTTGATTCAATAAACGACTGACCACCAAATCCAGGGTTCACAGTCATAATTAACACTAAGTCCACATCACCTAATACATCACGAATCATTTCTGCAGGTGTACCTGGATTAATGACAACCCCTGCCTTTACATTATTTGCTTTAATTAATTGGATTGTTCGATGTAAATGGACACTAGCCTCCTGATGAACCGTAATAATCGATGCTCCAGCCTTTACAAAAGCAGGAATATATTGATCTGGATTTTCTATCATGAGGTGAACATCTAACGGTAATTTCGTTGTTGGCTTAATAGCTTCCACAATCAATGGACCAATCGTTATATTGGGTACAAAGTGACCATCCATGACGTCAACATGAATATAGTCTGCATTCCCTTTTTCCACATCTTTTATTTCTTCCCCTAATTTTGCAAAGTCTGCTGATAATATAGATGGTGCTATTTTTACCATGTTAATACCTCGGCTTTCGTGTTTGTATTTCTTCCAAAAAACTGATGTAATGGTCATACCGATATTTTGGAAGTTCTCCGTTTTCTACTGCATCTTTTACTGCGCATTTTGGTTCTTTTGCGTGTAAACATCCCCTAAATTTACAGTATTCCTTCCTTTCACGCATTTCAGGGAAGCAATCCGACAACTCTTCTGCTTCAATCTCATCAAAATCCAACGCGCTAAATCCTGGGGTATCCGCAACTAACCCATAATTAATTTCAATTAATTCGACATGTCTAGTCGTATGTTTCCCTCGTCCGAGACTTTTGGAAATATCCGCTGTTTTTAATTGCGTGTCAGGACTTAATACATTAATTAAAGAAGATTTTCCTACTCCAGATTGTCCAGCAATTACAGTGACGTGGTCTTGTAAATAGCCTTGTATTCGCTCAGAATCCATCGTTTTCTTAGTAGAAAACAGCTCTGTCCTATACCCTATTGCTTCATAGTCTGCTTGATATTTTTGAATGACCTGTAATTGTTCTTCTGTAAGGAGGTCTATTTTCGTAATAAAGATAATGGGTTGAATACCCTTTGCCTCAATTAATACTAAGAACCGGTCCAGTAAGGTCGAACTAAATTCCGGCTCGATTGCGGAGCTGACTATAATGGCTTGGCTAATGTTCGCAATAGGAGGACGAATTAATTCATTCGTCCTTGGTTTTATTTCCGTAATATAGCCTTCTTTATCCTCACGAATATCAAAGGATACAAAGTCACCTACAAGTGGTGTAATATTCTTTTTACGGAATACTCCCCTACCTTTACATTGAAATATATCCTTAGTTGTTTGTACATAGTAGAAGCCACTCAAAGCTTTAATTATTCTGCCCTCTGGCATTTATTCACCCTCTTCATATGAAATCGTCTCATCATAAATTACTTCATTATCACGCATTACTCGATACCTCGCCTGACTTTTCTGTTCAATCATTAAGTCTATATTTATTTCGGTATCTTCCGTGATTGACATTTCTTCATTAGCAACCGTTATATCAGGATTGTTCATATCCTGTATATAAATGGTAATTACTTGTTGTATCGGTTCATTGTTTTCCTCTTCCTCCAACGTATATTCAATTGGAAGTGTCACGGAATAGGATCTTGGAGGTAATATTTCTGGACCGATAGAGAAATAGACATTTACTTTATCACCTTGATTTAATTCTGTTTTAGCTCTAGGGTCTTGTCTAATAACCTGACCTTCTGGTACGGTATCTGAGTACTCCTCATGAGGCTCCATTATTAACCCTTTTGCTTCAAGATATCCTCTCGCCTCTTCTCTAGTTAATCCAGTTAGATTATCCAGTTCGATAGGTTCTTTCCCTTTACTAACTTCAAAAATAACTGTCGTTTCTTCCGGAACTACCTCATCTCCAGGATCTGGCTGAGTTTGCTTGATAATGACACCAGCAGGTTCGTCCGAAAACACCTCATAAATTTGCGGTGGCTTATATCCTTTTTCTTCCAGTAATCGTTCGACATCTCCAATTTGTCTACCAACATAATCGCCAAACATATCTTTTGCTTTACCTTCACTAACATAAACGGTTATCGTTTGTCCTTCTTTAATCGTTCGACCTGGTCTTGGATTTGTTTTGACGACTTTTCCTTCCTCTATTTCATCATGAGGCATATCTTCCCTTTCGACAACTAAGTTAAGGGCTTCTAATTCATCTTCTACTTCACTAAATTCTTGACCGATTATATCCTCTGGTATCGTAACATCCTTCGGTTTCGTTAGTCCAGGAACGATAAACAGAAGGGTAGCCACGATTAACAAAAGCAAAAAGGATAGAATAGAAATAATAAGTATTTTTTTCTTATTGCGCTTTTTCTTTGTTTTTCCTTTTGCTGTAGAAGTGCTTTTGCCTTTTCCCTTTGACTTCTCTTTATCTTCTACCTTCTTTGTTTCAGCATTTGCCTGATGAACAATCGTATCATGATGGATATTTTCAAGTTGGTTCTCCGTAATAATTGGGATAGCTTTAGTTTCTTCTCCTATTTCTGTTGGTGGAGTGAATTTAGGTTCGTCCAACCTATCAGGAGAAAGTGCCAATTCCAAATTATCTTCCATATCATAAACGGTTTCAAATCGATGAAAAGGATCCTTCGCTGTCGCTTTAAGTACGATATTCTCGACACTTTGTGGAACCTCAGGGCTAAACCTACGAACGGATGGTGTTTCACTTTGTAAATGTTTCAGTGCAATGGAAACCGGGGATTGTCCAGAAAAAGGCAATCTACCGGTAAGCATTTCAAAAAATACGATACCTAATGAATAGATGTCTGATTTTTTCGTAGCCATTCCGCCTCTTGCCTGTTCAGGAGACAAATAGTGTACAGAACCTAATACAGAATTAGTTTGCGTTAATGATGTTGCACTTAACGCCATCGCAATACCAAAGTCTGTAACTTTAATATGACCATATGTATCAATTAAGATATTTTGCGGTTTTATGTCACGATGAACAATTCCATTCTCATGAGCGTGAGATATCGCTGCTGTGATTTGCTTCATAATTTCGATTGCTTCAGGTACATCGATCGGACCATACCGCTGAATAAATTCTTTTAATGTCATCCCATCCACATATTCCATCACCATATACAAAATTTGGTCCTCTTCACCAACATCATAAATGGTTACGACATTCGGATGTGACAGGCTCGTGGCAGACTGTGCTTCACGATCAAATCTAGCAATAAATTCTTCATCATTGGCATATTCCAATCGCAGCACTTTTATAGCTACTTTTCGATCTAATATAATGTCTTCGGCTAGGTAGACGTCTGCCATTCCGCCTCCGCCAATTTTTTCTTTTATTTGGTAACGCTCACTAAGCAAACGACCATTTAGCATGGTGGTTCACCTTCTTCCAACGATGCTTCATGCTGTATGATGATAAGAGAAACATTATCCTCCCCACCACGTTCATTTGCTAAATCAACTAATCGTTTGCCAACCTCTTCAATATCTTCAGTAGACTTTAAATAATCAGCAAGCTCTCCGTCATGTACTTTATCTGTTAAACCATCTGAGCACAATAATAGTCTGTCTCCAGCTTCCCAATTAATGGTTTGGATATCAGGTTCAACTAATTCATTCGTTCCTAAAGCTCTAAGGACAACATTTTTTCTCGGGTGGTACATCGCGTCATCCTTTGAAATTTGTCCCGATTGAACAAGTGCATTGACTAACGAGTGGTCTTCTGTAATTTGTTTAAATCTAAAATCGTTGAATAAGTAGCATCTACTATCACCAATATGAGCAACCGTAATAAATTCCCCTGTACAGACAGCAACAACAACAGTAGTGCCCATACCTTGGCATTCTTCCTTTTCTAGTGATAGTTGATATATAGACGTATTTGCATCCAGTAGAGATTGTTGTAACCATTCTTCTACTTCCTCTGGGGAATCAAAGCCTTTGATTTCTTTCCATTTCTTCTTCAAAATGGTCGTCGCCATATCACTAGCAACATCTCCTGCTTGATGGCCACCCATACCATCAGCAATAATTGCCAGATATTGTCCGTGACTGTTTGAGAATATTCCACCAGAGTCTTCATTATGTGCTCTCACTTGACCACGATCCGTCAAAAAATGTCCTTCCATTTCTACCACCCCTTTTCTTTAGCATCATTCTACTTTTGTACATAAGTATTACACACTTTTCAAATTAAGAATATCCTTTTCTAGTACTTTATACTGTCAGCATATCCATTCTAATTATTTTTTAAGATTTTTTAACCATTCTAGTTAAGAAAAAACCGTCTGTTTGATAGCTTTGTGGAAAAATCTGTAACCCATATTGTGTAATACCTGGTGAAGCGTTTAATTCAGTAGGCAAGTCCTCATAAAACCGCTCATCGATTTGGTAATTATTATTTTCTCTTAAAAAATCTTTCACTACTTCTTCATTTTCTCCAGGATCCACCGTACAAGTACTATATACTAATAGCCCGCCAGGCTTTAGCAATGGAGCAACGGTTGATAAAATATCCTTTTGAATGATAGCAAGTCTTTCAATGTCTTCTTCACTTTTATTATACTTTATATCTGGTTTGCCTCTCATAACACCTAAACCAGAGCACGGCGCATCTACTAATATACGATCGAAGGTTTCTGGTTTATATCGTTCTGCTAATTTCCGAGCATCTAGTTGTTCAGCTTTGATATTGGTCAGATTTAATACTTGTGCCTTCTCTTCTATAAGCTTTATTTTTTTCTTATGCAAGTCATGGGCATACACAACGCCATTATTCTGCATCTTTTCCGCTATATGAGTGGCCTTCCCACCAGGAGCACTACAGGCATCTAGTACGGTTTGACCTGGCATAGCCTGCATTATTTCACCAACTAGCATCGAACTTTGGTCTTGAATCGTAGCCATTCCTTCCATAAACAAGGAAGATTTTAAAACATTTCCTTTTTGTACGATAATTCCTTGTTCAGAAAACGGTGAAGTTGAAACAACATAGCCCTCATCCTCTAATTGTTTCATTGCTTCGACTCTTGAAATTTTCATTGGCTGAATCCGTATCGAAATAGGCTTATGTTGTAAATTCGCTTCACACATTTCTTTTGTCGTCTCATAGCCATAATGATCTATCCAGCGTTTGACCAACCATTCTGGATGACTTGTGGCAATACTTAAACGCTTTGTAGGATCCTCTATGGTTTCAATTTTTGGGACACCATCCCGTTGTATATTCCGAAGAACAGCATTGACTAAGGAGGCTATTCCTTTGTGGCCTCTTTGCTTGGCTATTTCAACCGCCTCATGAATAATGGCATGGTCTGGAACTTTATCTAAATACACCATTTGGTAAATAGACATCCTTAACAGCATACGAACCCATAGTGATAATTTCTTCTTTTTATCAATAAAAGAATCGATATAAAAGTCCAATGTCATTTTATATTGAATGGTTCCGTAAACAAGCTCTGTTAATAAACCCTCATCCTTTTGTGATATATGCTTAGCATTGATCTCATGACTTATTAATAGATGACTATAACCACTATCTTGTTCAATTCTCATTAATAATTCTATTGCTGTATTTCTAAGAAGATATTTTTCCATATTATTCACCCATTTTAATACCGATTTGGATTCGATCACTGGAGCCTTGTAAATAATCTTTTACAGTCATTCGTTTCTTCCCAGCTGGCTGTATTTCGGTAATTCGTATTCCTTTCTGATTTCCACACACAACAATAAAAGCTTCATCATTCTCTTTCGCCACAATCTCACCTGGCTCCCCATTCAGAACCTGCTCTACTGGTTCACCCCACCATATTTTCATGGTTTGATTAGCATAGGTCGTAAAGGCAACTGGCCATGGATGAAGACCACGTATTTGATTATAAATTTCGGTATGTGATTGATGCCAGTTAATCTTTTCTTGTTCACGTTTTATATTCGATGCAAAACTAGCCTTGGAGTCGTCTTGTTTAATTGGTTGAATTTGCCCTCTAAACAAGTTGAGCAATGTTTCCATTAATAATTGTGCACCAACGACAGAAAGCTTATCATGTAGTGAGCCTACATGGTCATCTGTTTCAATCGGAATACTTCTTTGGGTAAGGATATCGCCAGCATCTAATTTTTCAGCCATATACATAATGGTGATTCCTGTCTCCTTCTTGCCTTGCATAATAGCATAATGTATTGGTGCACCACCACGTAATTCAGGTAGTAAGGAGGCATGGACATTAATACAGCCATATTGTGGCCCTTCCAGAAGCTCATTCGGTAAAATTTGACCATATGCAGCAGTCACAATAATATCCGGATTTACTTCTAAGATTGGTTGATATTCATGGCGAATTTTCTCCGGTTGAAAAACAGGGATACCATGTGCTTCTGCTTCTACTTTTACAGGTGGAGGAGTTATAACCTTTTTTCTCCCTTTTGGTCGATCTGGTTGCGTTACGACAAGAACGACTTCATATTCCGATTGAACAAGTTCTCTTAATATAGGGACAGAAAAATCTGGTGTTCCCATAAAAACGATTCGTTTCATAACATTACCTCTTTCTACATCAGGTGATATGGTTGCATATCAATTGTAATTAATAAGTCCTCTTTGCGAGCTTCATCCGCAAATTGGTCGATTATCTTTTTTAAATACTTTCTTAAGTTAGGTTCATTTCTGTATTTTATCATGCATTGATAGCGATATCTATCTTTGATCCTAGTTATTGGTGATGCGGTCGGCCCGAGTACAACGGTTTCCTCATTTACAACTTTTAGAAGTAATTGAACAATTCGTTGTGTAATTTGTACCACCTTCACGTGATTGGGATGGGAAACAGTTACCAATGCTAGATATACATATGGAGGATAGCGAAATGTCTTTCTTATTTGCATTTCTCGTAAAAAGAATTGATTAAAATCATATTCACTTGCGAGTTGAATACTATAATGATCTGGTGTATAGGATTGTACGATTACTTGTCCAGGAAGCTCATGTCTACCAGCTCTACCACTAACCTGTGTTAATAGTTGAAATGTCTTTTCACTTGAACGAAAGTCGGGTAAATGCAGCATAGAATCTGCGGTTAACACACCTACCAACGTCACATTGGCAAAATCTAACCCTTTGGCAATCATTTGTGTGCCTAATAATATATCTGCTTCTTTATTGGCAAAGCTTTTAAGCAGTCTTTCATGCGCTCCTTTTTTTCTCGTAGTGTCCACATCCATCCGAATAACTCTAGCATGAGGCATTAACTCATGTAACGATTCCTCCACACGCTGTGTCCCGGTTCCGAAATATCGGATAGCATCACTAGTACATTCCGGGCATTGATTTGGCATTGGTTCCTCATATGAACAGTAGTGACATTTTAATTGATTTGATCGTTTATGATAGGTCAGTGCGATATCACAATGTGGACATTGCTTTACATGACCACAATCTCGGCACATCACAAAAGTAGAATACCCTCTTCGGTTCAGCAATAGAACAACTTGTTCCCCGCGATTGATTGCACTTTCCATGCTTTCTTTTAACCTAGTAGAAAACATAGTACGATTCCCATTATGCAATTCCTCTCGCATATCGACAATTTCGATATCTGGCATTTCCTGTTTGTTAGTACGTTCGCTAAGGGTAGCAAGTTGGTATACGCCCCTTTTTGCTCGGGCATAGGATTCTAATGTTGGTGTTGCACTACCTAGTACTACCGGACAATGATGATATTGTCCACGTTTTATGGCAACATCTCTTGCATGGTAGCGTGGTTGATCCTCTTGTTTATATGTCGTTTCATGCTCTTCATCGATAATAATAATTCCTAGATTTTCAAACGGTGCAAATATTGCTGACCTAGCACCTACTACGACCTTAACCTTTTTAGATTGGATTTTACGCCATTCATCATATTTTTCCCCGTTAGACAACGCACTGTGCATAACAGCGACTTTTTCCCCAAAGCGTCCTTTGAACCGACTAACCATTTGTGGGGTAAGGGAAATTTCCGGAACTAATACAATAGCTTCTTTACCCTGTTCTAAAACTTCTTGAATTGCTTGTAAGTAAATTTCTGTTTTTCCACTACCGGTCACCCCATGAACTAAAAATACATCATGTTCTTTTTGCTGTATTTTTCTATTGATAGGTTCTAGTGCTTTCTCCTGTTGTTCTGTTAACGTAAGTGGATACGTTTTTTGAAAGGAGGCCTCCTCATAAGGATTACGGTATACCTCTTTTTTATACTCTCTTAATAACTGTTTTTCGAGTAACGCCCTTATTACGGTTCGGTTTGTATTCGTTAATTTAAAGAGCTTACTTTGTTCTATTGGTTCAGGAAATTCTATAAAATACGAAAGAACTTGCTTTTGCTTTTTGGCATTATGTGATAGATCCATGAACGCCTCTTCTAATAAATAAGTCTCTTTATTCGGTTCAATATAGGTCACTTGCCTTTTCGTAACCTTTGACTTTACGACATAATTAATGGAAATCGTTGTATCCTGAATGGCTCGCTGTAATTTTGAGTATGGAATGCTAGAATGCTCAAATTCTTCAAAACCTATCACATCTCTGCCAGCAAAGAGGTCCTCCATTTCCGGAATGAGAGGTTCTTCTGTGTTTCGTATTAATTCTTTCTTATATTGTGCTTTTAAAACTTGTGGAAGCATGGCTTGATAAGCTGTAATATATAATGTTAACGTATCTTCCGCAACCCATTTTCCTAATTCTAGTAATTCTTTAGTAAGAACCGGCTGGATATCTAATACGTCAAGAATTGGTTTAAGCTTATTAAATTCGGATTCTTCCTTTATTGCTACAACAAATCCGGTTATCTTTCTAGGACCAAAAGGAACAATAACGCGCATTCCTTCTTTGATAATATCTTGAAACCGTTCAGGAACAAGGTAATCAAATGTCTGATTGATTGTTTTTGCCTGGACATCCACTATAACCTTCGCAATACTCACGCCTTCTCATCCTTCATATCACGTAATATATATTGCAATATTTGGATTGCTACTTCTTTCTTTGATGCTTTTGGAATTTTGTATTCCTCTAAGTTTTTATTTAAATACGTCACGATATTTGTATCACTACCAAACCCTGCTCCCTGTTGTGATACATTATTCAACACGATGGCATCTAAATTCTTTCGTTTCAACTTATCCTGTCCATATTCTTGTAACTTTTGTGTTTCGGCAGCAAAGCCTACCAGATATTGATTTGTCTTCATTTCTCCAAGTGCTTTTAAAATATCTTTCGTTCGCTCTAATTCTATATGTAGATTACCGTCTTGCTTTTTCATTTTTTCCTCATAAGTAACTTTGGGACGGTAATCCGCGACAGCGGCTGCTTTAATTACAATATCTTGCTCTCGAAAATTATCCATCATTGCTTGATACATATCTTCAGCAGTGGTGACATGAACCAATTTAATGGATCCTACTCCTGATTCTAATTGGATATGAACTGGTCCAGACACTAAGGTTACATCAGCTCCTAATTCATAGGCTGCTTCTGCTAATTTATACCCCATTTTCCCTGTAGATCGATTAGAAAAGAATCTAACTGGGTCTACCTTTTCCCTTGTTGGTCCAGCAGATATTAATACTTTTTTGCCAGCTAATAACCTAGTATCTTGTTGATGGGCTTTAATTACTTCAATGATTGTTTCTGGCTCCTCTAGTCTGCCTTTTCCAATCCAGCCACACGCAAGGTACCCTGCACCTGGCTCAATAAAATGATAACCATACTCTGTTAAGGTTTGCATATTTTTGATTACTGCAGGATGCTCGTACATATGGACATTCATTGCTGGTGCAATATAGACTTCCGCTTTGGTAGCAAGTATGGTAGTGGATAACATATCGTCCGCTATACCATTTGCTATCTTGCCAATTACATTTGCTGTGGCAGGTGCTAGGACGATAATATCAGCCCAATCTGCCAGTTCAATATGAGCAATTTTTTTAGGATCTTTTTCATCAAATGTATCCGTATATACTGGATTACGTGATAAAGCTTGGAACGTAAGTGGCGATACGAACTTAGTTGCCGATTCTGTCATCATCACTTTAACATTAGCACCTTGTTGTGTTAATTTACTCGTTAAGGCACATGCCTTATAAGCCGCAATCCCACCTGAGACGCCTAGCAATATATTTTTATTTCGCATAGTAACATACACCTTTCCAGTCATGAATAAATCTTCTAGTCTAGTTATACCATAATTTCGACATAAAAAATAATCCCTCGCATTTTACATGCAAGGGATTATCCGTTTTATTGTTCATCTTCTAATTTTAGTTCCTCTGCAGCAATCTCTTCTAGTGCCATACCAACAAATTTATGTGATTTTGGACTTTCAATTCGCAGGTTTTTTAATTCACGTAGCTGTCTAGCTCTTTTCGCAGATAATGTCACAAGGGAATATTTTGATTTTACCTTTTCTTGTAATTCATCAATAGACGGTTCTAACATCATGATAGTTCATCCTCCAATAACTTTTTATATTGTGCGGCAATGCGTTCTCTCTTACAATGTTCACTTTGAATAATGGATTGGATTTTATCGACTGCCTTGTCAACATCGTCATTCACCACAACATAATCATAGGCATCCATCATTTCAATTTCATTGCGCGCTTCCTTTAATCGATTAAGGATTACATCCTCTTCTTCTGTACCACGATTAGTTATTCTATTTTTTAATTCCTCTAAACTAGGAGGGAATAAGAAGATAAATACGCCTTCTGGGAAGTTCTGCTTTACTTGCATGGCACCTTGAACTTCAATTTCTAGAAACACATCATGCCCTTTATCCAATGTTTCCAATACATAGTCCTTAGGTGTACCATAATAATTATTGACAAATTTAGCATACTCTAACAGTTTTCCTTGTTCAATAAGTTTTTCAAACTCTTCATTTGTCTTATAAAAATAATCTACACCATCTACTTCACCAGGACGTTTTTCTCTAGTAGTCATAGATATCGAATAGCGTAATTCGGTTTTACGCTTAAAAACTTCTTTTCTAACAGTCCCTTTTCCTACACCAGATGGTCCTGAAAGAATAAATAAAATGCCTTTCTCTTCAATCAAGTTTTTTCCTCCTAATTACCCGTGTTTATTCATCAGCGATTTCTTCATGACTTAGTACTCGTTGGCCAACCGTTTCTGGTTGTACAGCAGAAAGCACTACATGATCACTGTCGGTAATAATAACCGCCCTTGTTCTTCTCCCATATGTAGCATCTACTAATTTATTGTTATCCCGTGCAACGGTGATAATTCTTTTTATTGGTGCTGATTCAGGTGATACAATCGATATTACTCTATTCGCTGAAACAACATTTCCAAAACCAATATTTATTAATTGTAAACCCAACTTGCCTTCCCCCTTAATCATTCTAAACTATTATATAGGCTTTTTTAGGAAAATAAAAGTGTCAGAAAAAGTTTTACTCCATGTTTTGAACTTGTTCTTTAATCTTTTCAATTTCGCTCTTTAAGCCTACGGTCCATTCTCCGATCTTGTGGTCATTTGATTTCGACCCAATCGTATTGGCCTCTCGATTCATTTCCTGTACGATGAAGTCGAGTTTTCTTCCTATTGGTTCATCGCTTTGACATAACTCTTTCATTTGGTCTAAATGACTATGTAGTCGTGTCAGCTCTTCGGTAATATCTCCCTTTTCTGCTAATAAGGCTATTTCCTGATGGATACGACCATCTTCTATTGAAATTTGGTTATTAACATATTCAGAAATACGTTTTTTTATACGTAAACGATATTCCTCGACAACCGCTTCTCTTCGTCCTTCTAACAATAGTACCATATCTCGAATAGTGGATACACGTTTCATAATATCATCGACTAAGTGCTTCCCTTCTTCTACACGCATTTCTACAACTTGCTGACAGGCCTGTTCTACATGAGTTAATAATTGTTCCTGAAGTTGACTTGGCTTTTCTTCATTTTCCTGAACTGTCATTAAGTCTGGGAGAACAGTCAACATAGAGAGGGGAATGTCACCAGGAAGCGAATAGCGATCCTTAGCGATTTGTAGTTGTTGCATATAGTGATCCATTAAATCCCAATCCGTAAGAATGGACTTATTAACAAAACCCTTTCCATCCATGTCGATATGTATTTCAATTCGGCCTCGATTAAAGTAAGAATTTATAATCCGTTTAATTTTATCTTCCAGGAATAAAAATGTTCTCGGATACTTTGGTACAATATCCAAAAATCGATGGTTTACCGATCTTATTTCTACTGTAATGGATGTATTCTCTAAATTGAATGTGCTTGTTCCATAACCAGTCATACTTTTCACCAAAAACATCACCTACTTCAATTAACTTATCATTAATTATAGCATATCTTGTTGTCATCCTACGATTATTGGACTTTGAATAGTGAATACAATTTGTGATGGAAGCAACTAATTCGAGGTTGAAATAGAACGGTAAAGTTACAGTACAAGCCAAATTATAAGCATTCTCTTTGCTCAAGAAATACAAAAAGAGGCCGGGGACAAAACGAAAACAAAGGTAATAAAAAACGAACCATCACCACATAGCCCCGGAAATATACGGAGACTCCTGTGTGAGGAAAGGCATCGGTGAGACCCTGGGGAGCTTTAGCTCTGAGGAGGCTCACCAGCCGCCCACGGAAGTAGTATATTTCCGGGGCGGATTTGATGCGCTAACTTTCATGTTCAGTTTATCCTCTGTTCGAATTCGTTTTGTCTAAAGCCTCTAAATATTAGACACTTTCCTTCTAGCTAAATTACTTCCTAGTAAAACCAAATAGGACAGTTGGTATTGCACCTAGACCTAAGATTAGCAACCAGTCACGAGATCCTAATGATACGGTATGGAATATCGGCTGTAATGGTGCCCAGTAGATAACGACTAATAATAGAAGGACTGAAGATAACACAGCTAGTACTAAATAGATATTCCCAAAAGGGTTTCGGTCAAAGACAGAAACTTCACTACGGCAGTCAAACACGTGAATTAACTGGGCCATAACTAGTGTTGTGAAAGCAACTGTTTGAGCATATACAAGGTTTTCAGGATTATTCTGGTACGTAACCATAAACGCAATTAGCGTAACGATACCAATTAAGATACCTCTTGTTATAATTTTATAACCTAAGCCCCTAGCAAAGACTCCTTCATTCGGACTTCTTGGCGTACGTTTCATCACATCATCTTCAGGCTTGTCTAAGCCAAGTGCCATCGCAGGTAATCCATCTGTTACAAGATTAACCCAAAGGATTTGTACTGGCACTAATGGTAGTGGCATACCTAATAACATAGCAAAGAGCATAACTAATATTTCTCCGACATTTGATGCCAATAAATAACGAATAAATTTTCGAATGTTCTCGTATATATTACGTCCCTCTTGAATAGCTGCTTTTATCGTAGCAAAGTTATCATCCATTAGAACGAGGGAAGAAGCTTCCTTCGTTACATCTGTACCACTAATTCCCATACTAATCCCAATATCACTAGCCTTAATGGCAGGTGCATCATTAACCCCATCCCCTGTCATCGCAACGATATGCCCTCGAGATTGAAACGCCTTTACAATTTTTAACTTATGCTCTGGGGTTACACGGGCGAATACATATACATCTTCAATTATATCTTCTAGTTCTTCCGTAGACATTTGATTTAGCTGACTGCCCTCTAATACCATTCCATCTTCCGGTAAAAGCTTAAGCTCTTTTGCAATTGCACGAGCTGTTTTTACATGATCCCCTGTAATCATAACCGTTTTAATACCAGCTTGGCGACATTCTTCTATTGCTGCTTTAACCTCTTTGCGAGGAGGATCTATCATGCCATACAAACCAATAAATGTTAAGTCTTTTTCAAGAAAAGCCGTTTCCAGTGACATTTCCTTAGATAAAGGCCTTATACTTATCGCAATGGTTCGTAATGCCTTGTTGGCCATTCCATCTATAGCACGTTCTATCTTGTCCTTATCCTGTTGCTTTAAAATTCTTCGATTGTCCTTGTCTAATACATAATTACAGCGTGGTAATAAAACATCTGGTGCACCCTTCGTAATTAGAAACCGCTGCCCATTATCATCATCAACCACTATACTCATTCGCTTGCGATCTGAATCAAAGGGGATTTCTTTCACAATATGAAAATTATCTCTACTTAAATGATTTAGACCAATTTTTCTAGCTGCAACTAATAATGCACCATCTGTTGGATCTCCATCAACCATGTATTTACCCTTTTTTACTTGTAGCTCCGCATTATTACATAACTGGCCGTATAGGAGCATCTTCTCTAAATTCGGATACTCATCCGTTAATTTCTTATTACCGAGTAAGAAGCTTCCTTCAATATCATACCCATCACCAGTAACGGTAATAGATTCGCCATTTACGTACATCTCCTTAACAGTCATTTGATTCTCTGTCATCGTTCCGGTTTTATCAGAACAAATAACCGAAGCACAGCCTAATGTTTCTACCGCGGATAATTTACGTACAATGGCTTTCTTGCGAATCATGCGTTGAACACCTAATGAAAGCGCAACGGTAACAATAGCAGGTAACCCTTCCGGAATTGCTGCAACCGCAAGCGATACCCCTGCAAGAAACATATTATAAACTGGATGACCTTGTATTACCCCAAGACCAACAACTAAGATAGTTAGTAATATAGCAACAACAATTAATATCTTTCCTAATTCTGCAAGCTTTCTCTCTAATGGGGTTGGAATTTTTTTCGTATTAGACATAAGAGAAGCAATTTGTCCCATTACCGTGTTCATACCAGTTCCTACAACTATTCCTATACCTGACCCACGGGTAACTAAGGTACCCATAAAACCCATATTTACTTGGTCTCCGGCATCAAGACCATCCCTAGTAATAGCAGTAGCATGTTTCATAACTGGTAAAGATTCTCCAGTTAATGCGGACTCCTCCGTTTCTAAGCTATTCGATTGCACGATGCGAATATCTGCCGGGATACGATCACCACTAGTCACTTTAACGACATCACCAACCACAAGCTCTCGTGATAAAACCCTTTCCCATTTTTGATCACGATAGACATGCGCTAATGGTGCAGACAATTCTTTAAGCTTTTCCAGTGACTTTTCTGCTTTTTGTTCTTGAAAAAATCCAATAACTCCATTGACTAATACAATGACCATAATCGCAATCGCATCAACAAATTCGCCTAACATACCTGCAATCAAAGTAGCAGCAAGTAAGATGAGTACCATAAAATCCTGAAATTGCTTTAAAAAAATTATCCACCTCGATTGCTTTTTGGCCGATTCCAAAACATTATAACCATACTGCTTATGCCGTTGATCCACTTGTTTTGAACTAAGCCCTCTATTGGTGGTTACTTGAAGCTTTTGTTCTACTTGTTCTACATCTAACTGATACCACTTTTTCATGACGCATTCCTCCACGCTTAACCTCTTTAGCATTTCAAAACGATAAATCTTATAGTGATATCTATGCAGACTTGTCCTATTTAATGCTATAATTTGGATTGTGAGGTGAGTCAAATGCCATTTGACGGAATAGTAACAAGAGCTGTGACAAAAGAATTGTCCGACACACTTGTCCCCGGAAAAATAACAAAAATATATCAACCTACGGATACGGAAATTATTATGACCATTCGTAGCCAAGGAAAAAATCATGTTTTATTATTATCGATTCATCCTACCTATTCACGAGTCCATCTTACAAAGGACTCTTTTCATAACCCTGCTGATGCACCAATGTTCTGTATGGTACTTAGAAAACACTTGTCTGGTGCTATCTTAGAAGCTATTGAACAGGATGGAATGGAAAGAATCGTAACATTCTCTATTAAAACGAGGAATGAAATCGGCGATATATCTTATAAAAAGCTGGTTATCGAATTAATGGGCAAACATAGTAATCTAATGCTTGTAGACAATGAAAAAGGACATATCATCGATAGCCTGAAGCATATTACAATAGCACAGAACCGACATCGAACCGTTCTACCTGGCTCTGTATATGTCCTACCACCACAGCAGGATAAGTTAAATCCATTAGAAGTAGATGGAGAGACATTTATTAGAAAACTTGACTTTAATGCTGGGAAACTAGATTCTCAAATCGTCCGATTATTTGTTGGATTTTCTCCATTTATAGCCAAGGAATTACTGAATCGTGTAAGCCTCGGTACTAATGAAAAATTCATGGAAGAATTTCTTAAACTTCAAGAGCAAATAGCTGATAACCGATATCAACCAGTGATTTACCGGGGAAGTAAAGAAGAATTCCACGTAATTGAAATGAACGATTTTCAAGGTGACAAAGAATATTTTTCAACAACGAACCAAATGCTTGATACATTTTATTCTGGAAAAGCAGAACGAGATCGAGTCAAACAACAAGCAAAAGACTTATATCGTTTCATTCAAAACGAACGGGATAAAAATGAACGGAAGCTAAAGAAACATGCTCGTACACTTAAAAAAGCAGAAAGTGCCGATAAATACCAAAAACTTGGGGAATTACTCACAGCGAATATGCATGTGGTAAAACAGGGAGATACTTCTGTAACCGTAATCGATTACTATGACCCGGAACAAGCCGAGGTTACAATTGATTTAAATCCGAACAAAACCCCAAGTGAGAATGCGCAAGGTTTCTTTAAAACCTATCAAAAATTGAAAACCTCTAAAGTGAAGGTAGAAGAGGAAATGGTCAAAACGAAGGAAGAAATCTCATACTTCGACCAGCTCTTGCAACAAATAGATGTTGCTGGAGTTGAGGATATAGAAGAAATCCGTGAAGAGCTTCGTGAAGAAGGCTATTTGAAAAAACAAAAAATCGGAAAGCGTAAGAATAAGCAATCGACACCTAAACCAGAAGAATATATCGCTTCCGATGGTACGACCATATTAGTTGGTAAAAATAATAAACAAAATGAATATTTAACAATGAAGCTTGCCCATAGGGATGAGATTTGGCTACACACGAAGGATATCCCAGGGTCCCATGTTGTGATTAGAGCAAAAGAACCAAGTGACGAAACCATAACAGAAGCAGCACAATTAGCGGCCTACTATAGCAAGTCGCAAAATTCTTCGTCTGTTCCGGTTGACTTTACAAAGGTTAGACATGTTAAAAAGCCAAACGGTTCTAAACCTGGCTTTGTTATTTATGATAATCAACGAACCATCTATGTTACACCAGATAAATCCGTAGTGGATAAATTAAAAAAATAATCTATCTTTTAGCATGTTAGCTAAAAAGAATGGATGAGAATATGTCAGAATTCTAGCAACCTGGTCGACCTGTTTCCTGATGGAGTCATTGAACCAGAAGTAGCTTCATACCGTTTCGTTCACTAAAATAACATAAAGGGAAAATGCGATGATTTATTCACATTTTCCCTTTACCTATTTATTGAAAGAACCTTCTATTAAAAATAATGATTATTCCTTAAGAAAAGCTTACAAGAATGTTTCTCTAGTTAGCATGTTAATAAATGCATTGACTTGCGGTAATTCTAGTATTCCTTCTTGATAAGACACCCAAGTATATCTCGTTACCGGCTCTCCATCCAGTTCTAACGCTACATTAGGGAACTCATCCATTAAGGAATCCGATACGCTTTTAGGAAGAACAGCCATACCAATCCCTTGTTTCATAAATTGCTTACATGTTTCTATTTGATCTACGGTCATAGTGCGTACAGGTTTAATTTGATGCTGATGATGATAAAGCCAATTATCCACTAATTCGTGCATACTATCATCACTTTTAAATGAAATCAACGGGCGTTCTTTTAAGGAATCCTTTGGAAATGGTTCTGTATCAAATATGTAAAGTGGATCATCGAACAAACGTATACTTGTGGATTCCTTCAGCTTTTCTCCACGTGTGATACATACATGATAATCCTTATGATTTCTTCGGATATCTTCACTAATCCCGGTTACGAGGTTAATGGTTACATTGGGATACAGATTGGTATATTCACCTAATATCTTTGGAAGGAACCGTTGACTGATGACAGATGAACAGGCAATGGATAAAGTACCATGTACTTCATTACTAGATTTCGACAGCCTATTCTTTAATAACTGCTCTTGTTTGATCACTTGTTTGGCATGATCTAAAATAATTTCCCCACTCGGTGTTAGCACAAGGCTTTTCGGTGTCCGAATGAAAATCATTTCCCCAAAATAATCCTCAATATACTTTAATCTCTGGGTAACAGCAGGCTGTGAGATAAGGATTGATTTTGCAGTACCCCTGATTGTTCCTATTTCATTTAGTTTTAAGAGTAATTCATAATCCTCAATTTTCATCGATAACAACCTCGAATTAGATAATTAATAGTTATGTAGTTTCATTATATAATAATTATCTAATAATGACACTGCTTTTACGATTCTAAAGCATTACGCCAATCCAACAAAATAGATTTTTCTTGATTGGTGAGTTTGCCATCTTCTACTAAAGCCTGAAGTAATGCATCATAATTTGTTAGACTTTGATAGGAGATATTCGCTTTTTCAAAATTATCATAGGATGATGATAATCCATATGAAAAAATTGACATCACTTCTAGAACTTCAGCACCAGCTTTACGAAGGGCTTCAACTGCTTCTAGAGAAGATCCACCAGTTGATATTAAATCTTCTATGACTACTACGTTCTTTCCTTGAACACTTCCCCCTTCAATTTGATTTCCTTTCCCATGGGCTTTCGGCTTAGAACGAACATAGACCATTGGAAGATTCAACCGGTCTGCTAGCCATGCAGCATGTGGGATACCAGCTGTGGCACAGCCGGCAATCACATCCAGCTTTATTGCCATTTGACTTACTCTTTCTTCAAATGCAGCTGCTATTTTTGTACGAACTTCAGGATAGGACATCGTAATCCGATTATCACAATAGATTGGTGATTGGATTCCAGAAGTCCACGTAAAATAATCAGTTGGATTAATCTGTACGGCTTTAATTTGTAACAATTCTCTAGCTAATTCACTACTTAATTGCATAACGCTTCCTCCCATTCCCTAACCGCTTGTTCATAGTTTTCTCTTGGATGATCAGACTTGGTTATACTTCTTCCTATCACTATATAATCTGCACCATGTTGACAAGCGAAACCTGGTGTTGCAATACGTTTTTGATCATCTGCTGTGGTATGACTAAGGCGTATTCCTGGTGTAACTGTAAGAAATTCTTCTCCGCAAGCTTTTTTAATGGCGCTTGCTTCATGTACGGAACATACGACACCATCAGCACCATTGGTATGCGCTAATTTTGAAAAGTGAACAGCTGCTTCTGTTACGTTATCCGTTAGCTTCAAATCCTGATGTAGCATTTGTTCGTCCATCGATGTTAAGATGGTGACCGCAATCAGCTTGGTATCATAGGTTGGATTACCATTTGTTAACCCTTCTTTAGCTCTTTGAATCATTTCACTTCCACCTAAGGCATGAATATTCACGATATCTACCTCTAATTTCGATAGGACATGCATTGCCTTCATTACGGTTGTAGGGATATCATGCAGCTTTAAATCCAAGAAGATACGATGATTATTCTTCTTTAATTTCTCAATGACTTTTAATCCTTCATTATAAAATAATTCCATCCCTACCTTCACAGGGACACCTTTTAAATCATTTCTTTCCAAGAAGGTGCTCGTCTCTTGCCAGTTCGGGAAGTCTAATGCTACATATATCGAATTTGTCATGCTATTATCCCCTTTCCAACTGCTTCTTGCACCGAAGAAAACCCATAGCTTTCTAATACAATCGGTAGACTATCAATAATTTCCGAGCAAATATATGGATTTTGAAAATTAGCTGTTCCGATAGCGACTGCACTAGCACCAGCTAATAGAAATTCAAGCACATCTTCCGCAGTTTGTATCCCGCCCATACCTATGATCGGAATATCCACCTGTTGGCTTACTTCGTAAATCATTCTTATCGCTATTGGTTTGATTGCAGGGCCTGATAATCCGCCAGTTTTATTAGCAATAAGTGGCCTTCTAGTTGGTAGATGTATTTGCATCCCTGTAATGGTATTGATCATTGATAAGCCATCTGCGCCAGCGGATTCAACAGACTTTGCCATCGCTACAATATCCGTCACATTAGGAGATAACTTCACATAGACTGGTAGATTGCTAGCTTTTTTCACAGCTTCTGTCACACGAGCGGCCATAATCGGATCGGTACCAAATTGAATTCCACCTTCTTTAACATTGGGACAAGATATATTTAATTCGAGTGCATGTACCTGATTGGTATTATTAAAAGTACTAGCTACTCTCACATACTCCTCTAATGAACTTCCTGCAATATTTGCGATAATACAAGTGTCAAATTCAGCTAAAAACGGTACCTCTGTTTCGATAATTTTAGTGACTCCTGGATTTTGCAAACCAATAGCATTTAGCATCCCACCCGTTGTTTCAGCAACCCTCGGTGTTGGATTACCAAATCGTGCATTTTCAGTTGCGGCTTTCATTGTTACCGCTCCGAGTTTACTTAAATCATAGAATTGACTAAATTCACGTCCAAATCCGAAACACCCTGATGCTGGGATAATTGGATTTTTCAATGCAAGACCTGGTAACTCTATTGCTAGATTTGTCATATTTGGACCTCCTCTGAGGCAAAAACTGGACCATCCTTACATATCTTCTTATAGCTATTGCCATCTTTTGTTGGTAAAACACAAGCAAAGCATGCTCCTATCCCACAGCCCATTCTCTCTTCTAAAGAAATATAGCCTTTCTTTCCTTCTAGCTTTGCGGTTAACGCTTTTAGCATTGGAAGCGGGCCACAGCTATAGTAGGAATCATATGTGCTAACCTTGCTTAACACATCGGTCACTACTCCTTTATGACCATAGGAACCATCATCGGTAACAATATACAATTCTCCTAGGTTTGAAAACTCCTGTTCATAGAATACTTGCTCCTTTTGCTGAAATCCTAGAATAGAAATAATCGTAGCGCCTTTTTCCTTCAATGTTTTACCTAAATAGTACAAAGGTGGTACACCAATACCTCCTCCTACTAATAAAATAGTAGAAGGTGTATCTGTATCAATTGGAAACCCATTCCCTAATGGTCCTAGTGTATCTACTAAATCCCCCGGTTCATAGGCAGCTAAGCGCTTCGTACCATCTCCATTTATTTTAAATAAAATAGTGATTGTTCCTGTATCCTGGTCACAGTTTGCAATAGAGATTGGTCTTCTCAACGTATGATTTTCAACTTGAATATGCAAGAACTGCCCAGGTATTGCATATTTACTAATAGATTCATTGTGAAAAACCATTTTTATCGTATCGAGCGCGATAACTGTTTTGGATAAGATCTGCATTTTTTCCCTTTTTATCATAAAAGAACTACCTCTTTTGTTTGAACTGGATTTGCACTAAATGTTGTTGAATCGATTACATTTAGAATGGCATTTGCTGTATCTAGATTAGTTAAACAAGGAATACCTCTTTCAACGGCTACTCTTCTAATCATAAAACCATCTGACCTTGGCTGTTTTCCAGATGTTAATGTATTCATGACAAATTGTACTTTACCTTCCTCAATAATGGATAATACATTAGGTTTATCTGCCCCTAATTTTGCCACTTCGATAACTGGAAGATTTGCGCCATTTAAGAAGGATGCTGTCCCCTCTGTTGCATATAATTGGAAGCCAAGTTGATGGAAGCGTTCTGCAATTTGTAGCATTTCAACTTTATCCTTGTCTGCTACGGTAATTAATACGGCCCCTTCACTAGGAACGGATATTCCAGCTGCAAGTAATCCTTTATATAGAGCTTTTTCCATTGTTTTATCATAACCGATAGCCTCTCCAGTCGATTTCATTTCGGGCCCTAATATAGTATCAACACTACGCAATTTTTCGAATGAAAAAACTGGTATTTTAACAGATACTAATTTGTTTTCTGGAAGGATACCGGATGTATAACCTAAATCCACTAGCTTTTCACCAAGAATACACCTGGTAGCAAGGTTTGCCATTGTTACGCCCGTTATCTTACTAAGGAATGGTATCGTCCTACTTGCTCTTGGATTTACTTCTAAAACATAAACATCTTCATCACAAATAATAAACTGGATGTTGACTAAGCCTTTCACTTGCAGCGCCTGTGATATTTTCCAGGTTGCTTCAAAGCATTTTTCCTTTACCTTTTCTGATAATCGTTGTGGAGGATATACAGCTATCGAATCTCCAGAATGAACACCGGAGCGTTCTATATGCTCCATTATTCCTGGTACGATAGTTGTCTCACCATCACTAATGGCATCTACCTCTACTTCAATTCCCGTAATATACTTATCTACTAGAATCGGATGGCGATCTGTGATATGGCCAGTTTTTTGCAAATAAGCTTCTAGTTCGTCTTGGCTATAGACAATCTCCATACGACTGCCGCCGATAACGTATGAAGGACGAACTAATACTGGATAGCCGATGGAATCTGCAACATCAATTGCTTGCTCTATTCGTTTAACTGCTTTCCCCTCTGCTCTTAACAATCCTAGCTCTTCTAATAATATTTCAAATTTATCTCTGTCTTCCGCTTTATCGATTGCCTCTAGTGCTGTACCTAAGATTGGAACACCTCTTCTAGCAAGACCTTCTGCTAAATTAATTGCCGTTTGGCCTCCGAACTGGACAATAACTCCTTCAGGTTTCTCTAGATTAATAACATGCATAACATCCTCTAAAGTAAGAGGCTCGAAGTATAATTTATCGGATATACTAAAATCGGTAGAGACTGTTTCAGGATTATTATTCATGATAATAGCTTCATAACCCATCTCTTTAATGGAAAGTACGGAATGCACGGTAGCATAATCAAATTCTACCCCTTGACCAATTCGGATTGGCCCTGATCCTAACACTAACACTTTTCGATTAGCTGTTGGTATCGACTCATTTTCTTCCTCATAGGAACTATAAAAATAAGGTGTTTTAGAATCAAATTCTGCAGCACACGTATCCACCATTTTAAATACAGGGACAATATTTTCTTGGATACGAAACTGATAAAGCTCATCAACAGTACTATTCCAAAGTCTAGCAATTTGATTATCGGAAAATCCTTTTTGTTTTGCTTGATAAAGTATTTCTTTAGAAAATACATTACTACTAATAACGGCTTCAAAGTTTACTAATTCTTGTAGCTTAGTTAAGAAAAATGGGTCAATCTTCGTCAAGTTAAATACTGTATCGAGTGATACTCCTCTACGGAATGCTTCCGCAATAACAAATATTCTTTCATCATCTGCTACTTTTAGTCGATATAAAATATCATCCTCATCCAGAAAGGCTAAACTAGTTAACCCTAACTCTTCTGTCCCAATATCCATGGAACGAATTCCTTTTAACAGTGATTCTTCGAAGTTCCTTCCGATAGCCATAATTTCTCCAGTTGCCTTCATCTGCGTACCTAATTTACGATCTCCTGTAACAAACTTATCAAATGGGAATCGAGGTAATTTCGTCACGACATAGTCTAATGCAGGTTCAAATAATGCATAAGTTGTTCCCGTGATAGGATTCATTATTTCATCTAGTGTCAGTCCAACCGCAATTTTAGCTGCCATTTTCGCTATCGGATAACCTGTTGCTTTCGATGCTAGTGCAGACGAACGGCTCACCCGTGGATTAACTTCAATGACATAATAAGCAAAACTAGTTGGATCTAAGGCTAGCTGAACATTACATCCTCCTTCAATTTCGAGTGCACGGATAATCTTAAGGGAAGCATTTCGTAGTAACTGATATTCCCTGTCACTTAATGTTTGCGAAGGAGCAACGACAATAGAATCACCTGTATGAATACCAACTGGGTCAATATTTTCCATATTACATACGACAATCGCTTGGTCATTTTTATCTCGCATTACCTCATACTCAATCTCTTTAAAGCCCGCGATATTTCTTTCGATTAAGCACTGATTCACTGGTGATAACGCTAGTCCATTACGGGTAATTTCTCGCAAATCATCCTCGTCATAGCACATCCCTCCACCAGTACCACCTAATGTATATGCTGGTCGAACAATTAATGGAAAACCAATTGTCTCCGCAAATTCAACGGCCTCCTCTACTGTATTAACAATACGACTTTCTGGTACAGGCTCATTGATTTCTTGCATCAAGTCACGGAACTTTTCACGATCTTCTGCTTTTTGGATTGCATCTAACGATGTACCTAATAGGGCAACATTATATTGCTTAAGGATTCCAGTTTTATCTAAAGCTACTGCTAAGTTTAAGCCTGTTTGCCCACCTAGTGTCGGTAATAATGCATCCGGTTGCTCCTTACGAATAATTTTAGTTAAAAATTCAACCGTTAATGGCTCCATATATACTCGGTCTGCTACCGTTTGATCTGTCATAATGGTAGCTGGATTAGAGTTTGCTAATATAACTGTGTAGCCCTCTTCTCTAAGCGCTTGACAGGCTTGAGTCCCCGAATAATCAAATTCTGCTGCTTGACCAATTACGATTGGGCCTGATCCAATAACAAGTATTTTCTGAATGTCTGTTCGTTTAGGCATAGACTTTCTCCTCCTGCTGTTTCGTTATCGTTTGATCAATTAAGCGTAAAAAATCATCAAATAAATAGTTGGAATCTTCCGGTCCAGGTGAACTTTCTGGATGGTACTGCACGGAAAATGCTGGGAATACTTTATGCCTGATTCCTTCAACAGAATGATCATTTAATGCTATTTGTGTTAGTTCTAAATCCGTATTAGCTAATGAAGCTGTATTTACCGCATAACCATGATTTTGCGAGGTAAGAAATGTTTTTCCATGAATTATATCCTTTACTGGATGATTTCCACCACGGTGACCAAACTTCATTTTTTCTGTTTTTGCACCACAAGCAAGTGCTAATAATTGATGGCCTAAACATATTCCAAATATCGGGATTGCACCAATAACACGTTGAATTGTTTCAATAGCTTCCGGTACATCCTGTGGATCACCAGGACCATTTGTAAGCATAATTCCATCTGGTTTTAACCGTAAAATATTATCAGCTGAATAGTTATAAGGAACGACGGTTACATGACAATCACGTTTCGTTAATTCTCGTAAGATACCATGCTTCATTCCAAAATCAAGTAATACAATCCGACGACCTCTTCCGGGAACAATATATGGTTTAGAAGTAGAGGTTTGTTTCACTTGATCATGTCTTACCGGGATTTGCTGTAACCTTCTAATAATCTCATCATCTGGTACTTCTTCATTAGCAATGTAACCTCGCATTGTTCCAGCCCTCCGAATACATTTTGTTAACTTTCGAGTATCAATTCCTGCTAATCCTGGAATATTATGTGCTTTTAGAAAGCTATCGATTGTTTCATCACACCGAAAATTAGAAGGATACTCACTGTATTCTTTAACGATTAAACCATTTATAAAAGGGGCAACTGTTTCAAAGTCATCTCTGTTTATCCCATAGTTCCCAATAAGCGGATAGGTTAAGGTGACAATTTGCTCACAGTATGATGGATCAGAAATAATCTCCTGATACCCTGTCATACTTGTATTAAATACTACTTCTCCACTTATCTCACGATCACTACCAAAACCTGCCCCAATAAATACTGTTCCATTTTCTAGTACTAGTTTACGCTTTAACATAGCTTTCCTCCTCATAGACGATGTTCCCTTCATAGATCGTAACAACTGGTATACCCGTTACGTTCCAATTATGAAATGGTGTATTTTTCCCTTTTGAATAGAAGGTATGTTTATCAATCCTTGTCTCCCTAGATAATTCAATTAATGTTACATCTGCTATATCATTTTCTCTTAATCTTCCATAAGGTAAATGGAACACCTGTGCAGGTTTTATCGTTAACCAGTCTATAAGTTGATTTAAGGTTATTTTTCCTCGTTTAACTAGATTCGTATAGAGGAGTGGAAAGGCTGTTTCTAACCCTACAATTCCAAATGGTGCATGAAGCATTCCTTGGGCTTTTTCATCTGCACTATGTGGCGCATGATCTGTCGCAATAAAGTCAATCGTTCCATCTAATAGACCTTCCAGCAATGCTTCTTGATCTGCTTTACTTCTTAATGGTGGATTCATTTTCCAATTACCATCATCTTGGGTAATGGAGTCTTCATTTAAAATTAAGTGATGTGGTGTCACTTCTGCTGTGACATGAATTCCTGCTTTTTTTGCATCTCGGATCACACGAACAGATTCCTTCGTGCTCACATGGCAAACATGATAATGACAACCTGTAGCTTCTGCTAACAGGACATCCCGAGCGATCTGGACGGACTCACTTATTGAAGGAATACCTGGTAAATCAAGACGCTCACTTACATCGCCATGATGAACGACACCACCATACACGATAGAGTTATCTTCACAATGGGCAACAATTGCTTTCCCTGCTGCTTTTGCTCTTTTCATTGCCGAGTACATCGCGTGAGCTGTTTGGATGCCTACACCATCATCAGTAAATGCAAATACATTATGTTTGGCTAACTCCTCTAAATCAGTTAGCTCCTCTCCTTTTAACCCTTTCGTAATCGGTGCATAAGGTATGACCCTAATGAGAGCATCTTGATCTATTTTCTCTAGTAAACTAGTAATGGATGCTACATCGTCCGGTACTGGATTCGTATTTGGCATGGCGCATACCGTTGTAAAACCACCTCTGGCAGCAGCCTTTGTCCCTGTTTTAATCGTTTCCTTATGTTCTCCTCCTGGTTCTCGTAAATGAATGTGTACGTCGATAAATCCAGGTGTTACAAGCTTACCCTCACAGTTAATCAAACGATCTACATCTTCTTTTTCAATCGATTCACCAATTTGCTTTATTTTACCTTCCTCAATTAGAACATCACAGCTTTCTAGTACTCCATTCTCCATCAATCGTTTAGCATTCTTTAGCAAGATTCTCATTTATAATCCCCCATTTTTGTAATACATGTGTTAAAATTGCCATTCTCATAAAGACCCCATTATTCATTTGCTTAAATATTCTAGAGCGGCTACATTCCACAAGGTCACTATCCATCTCTACGCCTCGGTTAACAGGAGCAGGATGAAGAATAATTGCTTTACTTAACATCCTTTGCTCCCGTTCTTTTGTTAATCCAAATTGTTCTAAATACTGTTTAGTATCATGCTTTTCAACATGTCTTTCATGTTGAATCCTTAACATCATCACAACATCACAAAATTCAACTGCTTCATCTATTGTGATATATGGGAAAGGTAGTGATTCATCTTCGTAGCCTGGTGCAGCACTTAAATAGACATTGGCACCTAATCGTTGAAGTGTATGCGCGTTTGAGTTTGCTACCCTGCTATGTTTAATATCGCCTACTATCACGATGTTCAGATTTTCGAACGTATTAAATTCTTGGTAGATTGTCAGAAGGTCAAGCATTCCTTGGGTAGGATGCTCACGTGTTCCAGCTCCGGCATTTATGATCGGGATGGTAATGTGTTCTAATTCTTCTATCCATTGATCTGCTTCATGTCTAATAACTAGTGCATTTGCTCCAATCGATTCAAAAGTCTTCACGGTATCATAAAGTGTTTCCCCTTTTGCTAAGCTAGAGGCTTCTGCATGAAAGTCTAACACTTCTAAACCGAGCCTTCTTTCTGCTACAGTAAAGCTCATTTTTGTTCTAGTGCTTGGCTCGAAAAATAAATTCGCTACAAAAAGTTGCTTGGAAATTTGCATTTTTTTCATTTGATACATTTGTGCATCCTCTAGTAACTGAAAAATCTCTTGCTTACTTAACTGGTCGATGGATATAAAGTGCTCCACTTACAGCCCTCCCATTCGTCTAAGGATTTTACCTAATAAAAAAACCTCTTTGCATTTTGGTCGCAAAGAGGTAGACGTGCAGAATTCTATCGCACGTAATCAAAGCAACCTTGTAAACCTCTCTGGATTTAATTAAAGGTCCTTTCATTATTTATTTTTCATAAATAGATACTAAATCTGTTTGGTCCGTTTCATTAAGTCGGACTACTATAATCTCCTTCTCTGATGTTGGTATATTTTTCCCTACATAATCTGCACGTATTGGTAGCTCACGATGCCCTCTATCCACTAAGACTGCCAGCTGTATTTGTGACGGTCTGCCAATATCCATTACAGCATCCATGGCTGCTCTAACCGTTCTCCCAGTATATAAGACGTCATCGATTAAGATAACCTTTTTATTCGTAATATTATCTGGCAAATCGGTTTTGCGTATTTCTGGTTCATTTGAATCTATAGCCTTTGCTAGGTCGTCACGATATAATGTTATATCTAGTTCCCCAATTGGCAAGGTTAACCCTTCAATTCTTTTAATCTTTTCTTGTATTCTTTTTGCCAGTGGTACACCTCTCGTTTTAATCCCAACGATAACAAGGTCTTCTCCACCTTTATTTTTTTCAAGGATTTCATGGGCAATTCGGGTAAGTGCTCGGTTTATTGCCTGCTCGTCTAGTATTTCGGTTTTTTTAATCATATGTGTTGCGCCCTCCTAAATAAAAACCCCCTTTTTTCCATAAGGAAAAAAGGGGGAGTGATTACAAGTATCCCGTAAAAGTCGTTCCCTTTTTAGCCTCTCTGGACTGAAAATTTAAAGGTTCCTATTCATTTGTTTCATTATTTCAGAATTAACTCTTTCTGTCAACTACATTAATTCTAAATTAGTTAGTAATTCTTTAAAATAGGCAGGTGGCTCTACTTCAAATTCTAGCCATTCCCCTGTAGTAGGATGTGTAAACCCTATTAGTCTTGCATGTAATGCTTGACCATTTGTATCCAAAGTTTTTCTAGGTCCATATTTTGGATCACCTACAAGCGGAAATCCAATATACCGCATATGAACACGAATTTGATGTGTTCTACCTGTTTCTAATTGACATTCAATATGTGTAAATTCATTAAAACGGTTTAGCACTTGAAAATGAGTGACTGCGGGCTTCCCATTTTCTACCACGCCCATTTTTTGACGATCTTTCGGATCCCTTCCTATTGGCGCATCAACCATTCCTGTATCATGATTAATGATACCGTGAACAACCGCTTCATATTTTCGTTTCACATCTTTATTCGATAATTGTTCAGATAAACTAGTGTGAGCTTTGTCATTTTTAGCAACGAGCAATAAGCCACTAGTATCTTTATCAATACGATGAACAATTCCCGGACGCTCTACCCCATTAATTCCAGATAGATCCTTACAATGATATAGCAAACCATTCACCAATGTGCCAGATTGATGCCCTGCCGATGGATGGACGACCATTCCTTTTGGTTTATTAACCACTAATACATCCCTATCTTCATAAACAATCTCTAAAGGAATGTTCTCAGCTTCAATATCTAATGACTCCACCTCAGGAATTCTCCAAGTAATAACATCCCCTACTTGACACTTATAATTAGCCTTCACTACCTCATCGTTCACCATAACAAGCTCTTTCGTAATCCATCCTTGAACCCGTGAACGAGATTCATCAGGGTTTATATCGGCTAATAATTTATCGATTCGCATTTTATTTTGAGTTTCTGTAACAACATGTTGTAATGTCATTTATTTGTTCCTTTCTGCTTTTTCTCATCCAATATTGTAGCAATTATCACGAATATAACACCGACTGTCAGTGCAGAATCCGCAATATTGAAAATCGGGAAATCATATCCAAAAATTACAAAGTCGAAAAAGTCTACCACTTCTTGATGGAATAAACGATCAATAAAATTACCAATAGCACCACCTAAAATTAAGCCTAAAGCGATACCAAACAATTTACTATCTTTTCCAAATTTATGTAGATAGTAAATGATTCCGATGATTACAATTATCGTTATAATATAAAAGAACCACATTTTACCTTCTAATATTCCCCAAGCTGCACCACTATTTCGATGCGAGGTTAACGAAAAGAATCCATCTATAATTGATATTTGCTCATATAATTCCATATTTTTTACTACTAAGTACTTGGTAAATTGGTCTACTGCTATGACGAATACTGCTAAAATATAGTACCGATACATTCAGGTTACCCCTCCATATTGACTACTTCACTCTATTATTTGTATATAAATCCTTAGTTAATCTTATACTGTATCCAGTAAAAATTCAATGATTTATCCATCATCACTCTGTTTAACTATCGCAAACTATACGGATGAAAGAAACCCGAACTAATTCATTGATATCAAGCGAATTAGTTCGGGTTATTCTAGATTGATTACGCTATGTGCTTCATGTTATTTTGTGCCAGTCACATGTTCTTCCATTCAAACACTTAAGCGGAATAGTGTTCTTCTACAACATCGGCACAGCGGGAGCAAAGTGTCCGATGTTTTTCATTTTGTCCTACTGTATCTGAAGCAACCCAGCAGCGTTCACATTTTTCAGCCGGATGTTTTTCAACAAGCACATCGACATAACGGTATTCAGCCGCTGCCTCTGACTGTTCCTTAACAACAGCCTCTGAAACGATTAGAAGCTGATGAACATCATTAATTGAATTTAATACTGCCTTTGTTTCTTCATCTCTTGGAACAACCGTAATCTTAGCCTCTAAAGACTTACCAATTACTTTTTCATTACGTGCCTCTTCAAGTGCTTTTAGTACATCATCACGGATGGCCATGAAATGATTCCACTTGTTCTCCAGACCATGAAATCCTTCGATTTCTCTTGGTTCTGGAATATCTGTCAATTGAGGGCTCTCTTCTCTAACCCCCGGAATATATTCCCATACCTCATCAGCAGTATGTGGAATGATCGGTGTTAACAATTGTACCAAGGTGGTTAAGATTTCATAATACCCCGTTTGAATACTACGACGACGATGATTATCTGCCGCTTCAATATAAAGAATATCCTTAGCAAAATCTAAATAGAAGGAGCTTAGATCATCCGCAACGAAGTTATGGATACGATGGAAAATAGGAGAAAACTCATATTTCTCATAGCTTTCCCGTACTTCTTTTACTAACTGTTGCAAACGATGTAGCATGTAACGATCTACTTCTTCCATTTCTGCTTCCGGTACACGATCTGTTTCTGGATTATAGTCAGCTAAATTCGCTAACATAAATCGGAACGTGTTTCGAATTTTACGGTAAGCCTCAGAAGTTTGTTTTAGAATGTCATCTGAAATACGGACATCTGCTTGATAATCAACCGATGCCACCCATAGACGTAAAATATCTGCACCTAGCTGCTTTAATACTTTACTTGGCATGATAACATTTCCAAGTGATTTACTCATCTTACGACCATTACCGTCTAACACAAAGCCATGGCTAATAACGTTTTTATATGGTGCTTTACCTGTAACAGCTACTGCCGTTGATAAAGAAGAGTTAAACCAACCACGATATTGGTCACTACCTTCTAAATAAACATCAGCTGGTCTTGTATGATCTTCTCTATTTAATAGTACTCCTGCATGTGAAGAGCCAGAGTCAAACCAAACGTCCATAATATCGGTTTCTTTCGTAAATTCACCGTTTGGACTATGCTCAGAAGTAAATCCTTCTGGTAATAAATCTTTCGCTTCTCTTTCAAACCAAATATTAGAACCATGCTCTGCAAATAATTTCGATACATGTTCAATTGTTTCATCTGTAATAATCGCTGTTCCATCCTCACCATAAAACACCGGAATTGGAACTCCCCAAGCACGTTGACGAGAAATACACCAGTCCTCACGGTCACGAACCATATTGTATAGTCTTGTCTCTCCCCATGCTGGATACCAATTAACTTGTTTGATTTCCTCTAAGATATCTTCACGGAAATCTTTGATTGAAGCAAACCACTGTGCCGTTGCACGGAAAATGGTTGGTTTTTTAGTTCTCCAGTCATGTGGGTAGGAGTGCGTAATAAAGGAAAGTTTTAATAAAGCACCAACTTCATCTAACTTTTCAGTAATTACTTTATTTGCATCGTCATAGAACATACCTTCAAATCCAGGTGCTTCACTAGTAAACACCCCTTTATAATCCACTGGACAGAAAGCCTCTATGCCATATGCCTTCGAAACATAAAAGTCATCTTCCCCATGGCCAGGAGCTGTATGAACACAACCTGTACCAGCATCAGTCGTAACATGCTCACCAAGCATGACAAGAGATTCACGGGAGTAGAATGGATGTTTTGCTGTTACACGCTCTAATTCTCTTCCTTTAAAGCTTTTCACTACTTGTGGATTTTCCCACTCTAGTTCTGTTTTTAGAGATTCAAGTAGTGCTTCTGCCACAACAAATTTGTCATTATGAACTTTAACTAACACATAGTTGATATCGGGATGGACACTGATACCTAGATTAGCTGGAATTGTCCATGGAGTTGTTGTCCAGATGACAATTTTATCTCCAGAATCCAGAACTCCTTTTCCATCTTCTACATCAAACGCAACATAAATAGAAGCAGAGCGTTTATCATAATACTCAATCTCAGCCTCAGCAAGCGCTGATTCAGATGAAGGAGACCAATATACTGGTTTTAGTCCTTTATAGATATATCCTTTTTTAGCCATTTCACCGAATACTTTAATTTGTGCCGCTTCATAATCTTTCGTTAATGTTATATATGGATTATCCCAATCACCACGTACGCCGAGCTCTTTAAATTGTGAACGTTGACTATCGACTTGGGTTAATGCATATTCTGCACATAGCTGTCTGAATTCTGCTACAGATAGCTCTTTACGTTTCACTTTTTTATTCTTCGTTAATGCCGTTTCAATCGGCAGACCATGTGTATCCCATCCTGGAATATAAGGTGCATGGTAACCTGACATGGACTTATACCGTGTAATGAAATCTTTTAAGATTTTATTTAATGCATGACCAATATGAATATCACCGTTCGCATATGGTGGACCATCGTGCAGGATAAATGTTGGTCTACCTTTTGTTCTTTCCACTGATTTTTCGTATAGGTTCATTTCCTCCCATTTTTCACGACGTAATGGTTCTTTGTTTGGTAGATTCCCACGCATTGGAAATTCTGTTTTTGGCATCAGTAATGTTTCTTTATAGTCCACTGATTAGACCTCCTTATGTTTTAACTGTACATGATAAATATGTTTGGGCTATTTTTGGGTTTGTTGTATAGTTTCGCAGCTAGAACAGACATAAACTCCCTTAAATCAACCTAACTTTCCGAAAAAATACATCATTAAAATAAAAAAGCCTCTCTAATCCCAGAAAGGGACGAGAAGACTCGCGGTACCACCCTTATAAATTTAAAATGAAACCATTTTAAATTCACTCGATATTCGTAACGTGAACAAGACGTCCAATTTTACTTAATTTATTTCAAATTGGATACTCAAGAGTGATTTTCTAAAAACGTGCTGTACTAGGCTTTCACCAGACCCTAGCTCGCTTTAACAAGCAACTAGTTTTTATACTGTCTCTATCATCGTATTTGCTATTATTTTAACCTATTCGTGTAAGCATTATATGTAAATTTTAATAAAACGTCAAGGTTTAAGATTCATTATTAGCTAATTCCAAATCTTTACCAACCGCTTCCTCAAATAAATCTTCCCAATCATCTGATCCAATCATATCTAATTGAGCTTCCACAAGCATTCTTAAACGAGTGCGGAAAACTTTAGCTTGTTTCTTTAACTCTTCAACTTCCATTGAGATTTTGCGAGACTTACTTAGCGCATCGTTAATAATACGGTCAGCATTTTTCTCTGCCTCTTTAATGATTAGTTTCGACTCCTTTGAAGCATTCCCTTTTAATTCTTCAGCCGTTTCTTGAGCAATTAGGATTGATTTATTTAGTGTTTCTTCTATATTGGTGAAATGGCTTAGCTTTTCATTCATTTGTTCAATCTTTTCTTTTAATTCTTTTCTTTCTCTAATTACCATTTCATAATCCTTAATAACTTGATCTAAAAATTCATTTACTTCATCTTCATCATATCCACGAAAACTTCTCGTAAATTCTTTATTATGAATATCTAATGGTGTTAATGGCATAACGGCTACCTCCCTATGATTTTATAAAAATATTAGTCCATTTTCAGTATACCAGTATATTTCGACAAAAAATATGTATTTCCTGCAATTTATGCTTACATTTCTAGAAAAAAGTCAAAAAAGCAACTATTCGATATCATTATATATCAAATAGTCACTCTTTACTATACCTGTAATAATGCAGTTGTAACTTTTATTTTTTCCTTTTTGGTTTGCCCATTGACACCAACGAGCTTGCTTCTACCTTTTCCTCTGAGCGAAATCATATCGCCTTCTCTTAAAATGAATTTACTATCTTCTACCGTACGATAATTAACTTTAACTAATCCTTTATCAATAAGAGTCTGTGCCTCTTTACGGGATAGAGAATAAATCTCTTTTAAGATCGTATCTAATCTTAAGGAAGAAACTATTTTCTCTGAATGGGACCAAATAGGTTCTTGCTCAATTAAATCCGAAAGAGATGTTTCTTCGAAAGTAATTGTAGATTTCCTAATCATCGTCAAATTCATCTGGACATAAGCGGAAATATCTTTATCTAAAGCAAGCTGAACCTTGCCTTTACCAGCCAAAATATCTCCTACTTTTTTTCGTTTCATTCCTAATGATAAAAAGGCACCTAACACATCTCGATGAGTGAGCGAGACGAATTTTTCATGGTAGGTAGCCTGTAATAACGATATATTAAAGGAATCCTCGTTAATCTCTTCATAAAGAGGAGCAATAATCGCTCGTTTTCGCTCAGAATATGTTCCTCCACCAAAAAATAACAATTTCAACTCATCATTTGAGGTTCCAATTAACATTTCAATAATTTGTTGTTCCCTCGGGTCTAAAAAATCTGTCAATCGAGGTAAATAAGAGCGCTCCACTTGTTCCATCCATGATAAAACTTGATCAATGAAGCTATGCTCTTCTTTACGAAAATGTTGATATATATCCATCTACCAATAATCACCCAATTACCAATCGTACTAACATATCATAAACAGCCCATAGCCCGAATCCTGCTAACTGTAACACGATAATCGCCACAATAGGTGAAATATCGATCATTCCTAGTGGTGGGATAAACTTACGGAAAGGTTCTAAATATGGTTCATACAATTTCGAGAGTATTTCCCCAAATGATGATTCTCTTGCTCCGGGAAACCATGACATGAAAATATAAATAATTAATCCGAAACTATAAACACGCAATACATTAGACAAAATCAAAAATAACGTATATAACGACATAATCTACTTTACCATCCTTTATTGAATTCTTCTTCGAATGCTTCTGTGATAGAGCCAGAGACATCAACATTATCTGGTGCACAGAGGAATGTTTGTGAACCTAAACGTTGAATAACCCCGTTAACGGCATACACTGTCCCACTTAAGAAATCTATAATTCTCTTTGCCTCATAATGTTCAACCCGTTGTAAATTAATGACAACAGTTCGTTTATTGACAATATTATCTGCAATTTGCTGTGCTTCATCAAACGTTCTTGGTTCACAGAGTACTACTTTGGATGAACTCGTTTTAACACTTTGTAAGTTAATTACATTATTACTAGTAGCTGGAATTACGTTATTAGAGGAAGATGTAGCTACTTCTTCTTCCACGTATTCATATTCATCGTCCATAGCAAATAATGTCTTTAACTTGTTCTTAATACTCAAATTATCCACCTCACTTATTAGCCCCAACTAGCTTAGAACCGATTCGAATATGGGTTGCACCTTCCTCAATTGCAATACCATAATCATTACTCATTCCCATAGATAAATACTCACATGGAGCAAAAGGATAGTTTTTTTCTTTAATCATATCTCGTAAATTTCTAAGTTTACCAAATACTTGATGTAGTAGCTCCTTATCTTCCGTATGTGGAGCCATGGTCATTAACCCAACAATACGTATTTTAGTGTATTCAGAAATTTTCTCAACAAATCCCATTACATCATCCGGATGTAGCCCGTGCTTGGATTCCTCACCACTTACATTAACCTGGATAAAACAATTAACAGTAGATGAGGCACGCTTTTCAATTTCTTTTGCTAATGACAGTCTATCCAAAGAATGAAGATAATCTACCTTATTTATTACATCTTTTACTTTCCTTGTTTGTAGACTACCAATAAAATGCCATGTAGCATTGTCTTGTATTTGATCATACTTTTCTAAAAATCCTTCTTGACGATTTTCTCCAAGATCAGCTATTCCTGCTTCGATTGCTTCCATCGTTCTTTCTATTGTAACATATTTCGTTACAGCAATAATGGTAATCTCATTCGGATCTCGATTTACCTTATTACTAGCTTCATTGATTTTTGTTTTAATTTCTGCTAAGTTTTGTGCAACATCCATGATGACATATACTCCTCCTTACCACTAACCAGTAAAACCAATATATCCTAACATTCGACCGGTTTTTCCTTTATCCCGTCGATGTGAAAAAAACAAATTTTCATCCCGATACGTACAGTAAGATGTTACATCTATATTACTACGAAACACGCCAGCTTGTACAAGAATTTCGACATTTAATTGTTTTAAATCTAACAAATAGCGTTCATGACCTGTCTCGGTCAACACCACGTCATGAAACTTCTGTGGTATACGATCTTTCACATAGTTATCTACCTCGTAATTTTCAGTAGATATAGAAGGACCAATCGCTACACGTATATCTTTAGGAGCCGAACCGAGTTGGATAAATTTCATGATCGTTTTCTCAGCAATTCTAGCAACCGTTCCTTTCCAGCCTGCGTGGGCAATACCTACGTATTTCTTTACCGGATCAAAAAAGAATAGAGGTACACAATCGGCAAAAAAGGCTGTACATAGTATTCCTTTTTGATTACTAATCAATCCGTCTATTCCTGTTAAGGACGATTCTACAGTAGTTGCTCCTCTACCAGCATCCTCTGAATCAACAATATGTACTTCAGAATGATGGACCTGCTCTCCACTTACCCAGTTATCTAGTGGAATATGTAGGGATGTGGCTAGTCTTTTTCGATTTACAATTACGTCTTCCACATCATCAAAAACATGCAATCCCATATTGTTTGTATGAAATGGTTGCTTACTAACACCACCATGACGAGTTGTAAATCCGACGGTTAAGCTTGGTTCCATTTCCTTCCATTTATTTATATGAAGCAATGAATTTCCATCATATTGGAATATGTCTTGCAACGTAATTCCCCCTGCTAGAATAAATTATTCAAGATATAATTTAGCCCCGTCAACATCTTTTACTAAAATCACGTCAGAACCAATTGTGACGATTTGCTCCCAATATATCATTAATTCATCAGGTTTTCCAAAGAAACCTCCCTTTTTTTCGCGGTTATAAATAACCAAAGCAATTATTCTTCCACGATCAGGATCAATCTCTAGATCGGAAATATGTCCTAATCTTCTTCCGTCATTAATAACGATTAGTTCTTTTGCTTGCAAATCAGATAATGTAATCACCCGTTTCACCTACCCTTACTAGTGATATATATGCACTAGTCCAAGAGTTCATTCAGGGCTTAGCCAATGAAAAATTATTTACTCCGGCTAAGATTATATTACATGAAATAGAGGCTGGGGCAAAACTATTTCTAACATAGGATAAACCGAACATGAAAGTTAGCGCATCAAACCAGCCCCAGAAATATTCTACGCTTTTCCGCGGGCTGCTGATGAGCCTCCCACAGGAGTCTCCGTATATTTCCGGGGCTAATGTGGTGATTGTTCGTTTTTTATTACCTTTGTTTTCGTTTTGTCCTAGCCTCTTATATCACTATTCAAACATTTGTTTATTCATTTGACTAATTGCAGCTTTTTCCAATCTGGACACTTGTGCTTGGGAGATTCCGATTTCGTCGGCAACCTCCATTTGTGTTTTCCCTTGGAAGAAGCGTTTATTAAGTATCATTTTTTCTCGTTCATTTAGTTGATGCATTCCTTCCTTCAAGGAAAGCTTGTCTACCCAGGTATCATCCCTATCTTTATCATCACTAATTTGATCGACTACATATATCGGGTCGCCACCATCATTGTAAATTGGTTCAAATAGAGATACTGGATCTTGTATGGCATCCATTGCAAATACGACATCCGAATGTGGCACCCCCATTTCTTCAGCTATTTCAGCTGGAGTAGGTTCTTTTGACGTTTTATTAATTAATTTCTCACGTACCTGAAGTGCTTTATACGCAATATCTCGTAAAGAACGAGATACACGTATTGGATTATTGTCACGTAAATACCTACGAATTTCACCAATAATCATCGGTACGGCATAAGTAGAAAATCTCACATTATGACTTAAATCGAAATTATCAATTGATTTCATTAGTCCGATACAACCAACTTGAAACAGGTCATCTACATATTCACCACGATTATTAAATCGTTGGATTACGCTTAACACTAAGCGGAGATTCCCATTAACTAATTCTTCTCTTGCGTAGATATCTCCCTCTTGCATTTTAATAAAAAGTGCTCGCATTTCTTCGTTTGTTAAAACAGGTAGCTTAGATGTGTCTACACCGCATATTACTACTTTATGTCTAGTCATTCTGTACCCTCCCAGTTGGAGATGCTGTTCATGGACAGTATCTCCTAGGAAGGAAAAATTTATGCAGTGTGAATCATTGATTTAAAATATATCAACCCCATTAATTCTTGCTATATCAAGCTACACCATCTTATTAAATTCTTTTTTTAACCTACGAATAATCTTCTTCTCTAATCGAGAAATATAGGATTGAGAAATACCTAACATATCCGCTACATCTTTTTGTGTTTTTTCTTCCTCACCTACAAGACCAAATCTCAATTCCATTATTTGTTTTTCTCTAGCATTTAACTGTGATAAAGCATTTTGCAATAGATGCTTATCAACTTTTGTTTCTAAATTTTTCGTAATAACATCTTCCTCCGTGCCTAACACATCAGATAATAGCAGCTCATTCCCATCCCAATCTATATTCAATGGCTCATCAAAGGAAATTTCGGATTTAAGCTTATTGTTTCTTCTTAAATACATGAGAATCTCGTTCTCAATACAACGAGAAGCATATGTTGCAAGCTTTATCTTTTTTTCTGGATTAAACGTGTTAACTGCTTTAATTAGTCCAATGGTGCCTATACTAATTAAGTCCTCTATATTAATCCCCGTATTCTCAAATTTCCTTGCAATGTATACGACTAAACGAAGATTTCGTTCGATGAGTACAGATCTTGCTGAAGAATCTCCTTTGGTTAGTAACACTAATAATTCGCTTTCTTCTTCCTTAGATAACGGTGGAGGCAATGCTTCACTACCACCTATGTAATAAATTTCTTTTGGTTTAAAACCTAATTTAACTAATAACTTATACCACCAAACCCGAAATTTTAATTTTAATTTTTCCATTTGTATCGCTCCTTTTTTATGCTGAATGAATAGTTGCTAATTTTATTAGTTGCGGGTGTAATAAACAATGATAGCTTTTGTCATCTGTTAAATCAGAAAATTGGATGCCGATTAATAGTTTACTAGCAACAATTTGTTGTTCTCCATAGTAAATAGCTAGATTGTCAGGCTTTAATGCAAAGAGAAAATTACTTCTACCTTCCACACCGTGAAAAGGAACAACTTGCATATAACTAGCCCAGTTCACAGGGATATCTTCCATATTAAAATTCTCGTAGGCCTGCCTTAATTTGATCCAATCGTCGTGTTGAAACCATTGTTTTAAAAAAGACTCATCACAAATGACCACAGGCCTTTTCGTTAATGGATCGACTAATTGATTACCACTATCAATAAATCCAGTAGTTGTAAAGCTTTTATTATTAATCGTTAAGCAAACTTCATAGAGTTGATCATATCGAATCTTTTCTACCACGTGCTTGTCCATACGATTCTTTGTAAACCAAAGAGCAATCGGAAATCCAATAGCAACAAATAGCCAACTAACCGGATCACCATATCCATTACTAAATGATAAAAATCCTGAAGCCGAAAGAGCAATCGGGTTTTGTAATACATAATGTGCCGCGAACAGTCCTCCACCGATTGTGAACGTTACAAAATAAAACAATAAAAGCTGCTTCATCATTTGTTTTACAGATACAAAACGGAATGTAACTGCGATGATGAGAATAGAATAAAGTATCTTACCAAATACCGTAGAGATATATGCATTAGGAAAATAGAGTGTTATTGGTACAATGAAAGACGCAACAATGGCTCCTAAGACTAATCTCCCTTTAGGGGTATACACTCTGCTTAATGCTTGCGTTAACATCAAAAGCATTAAATCTAAAAGGAAATTCAACACCCAAACTGCGTCAAGGTAAATAGTCATACTATTCTTCCTTTCTAAGGCATGAAGAGAGTAGGTTGGTTATAACATTGAAGAGATTCACTCCTTACATTTGGTCTGAATCGGTTACGGAAAAAGCGTATATAATGGATTCATTGGTAAAATAACGTATTAGAAAAAACTCGCATTCTCATAATCACTAGCAATGCGTTAGATTTCTTTTACTAGTTGGGAAAATTATTCTTGCTTTCCTATCTGCTAAAAAGAAGTATAAACTAGTTATCAAGCGAAGTCTGTCAGTTCTTGTATGCAAAAATAAGCTAATTTCAACTAGTTATGTCGAGGGTCTTAGTCAATAATTCGTAATTTTAACATTCGGGGATATTTATGAGCGGAAACTTATGATGAATCGACGAGGTTAGTGGAATTACGGTGCAGCTTGTCATTGTATAGTAGCTACTTAGAGGGCAGACATATCGTTTCTATTGAAATACTAATGTCTAAATATCGACTCAACAAAAAAATCTCGTACCACCTATTCCGTGATACGAGATTTTTGATTATTGTCGTTTCAATTAAACTTCCCTTATAGAAAGTCTCTCTATTAAGAAATTCTTAGCGATTACGATTTCTATTACGTAAAAACGTTGGAATGTCTAACACATCTTCTTCTTGACGAGGACGTGCTTGTTGTGGTTGTTCTTTAGTTACTTCTTCATTCACTCTCGTTGCTGCATGCTGTGTTTGATTTACAGCAGGACGTTGTCTCGTTGGTTGTTCAGGTTTTTTGTTTTCATCAAATCCAGTCGCAATAACGGTAACAATAATCTCATCTTTAAGATCTTCATTTATTACGGATCCAAAGATAACGTTAACCTCTTCATCTGCAGCATTGGTTACGAGGTCCGCAGCTTCTTGTACTTCGTATAAACTTAAATTAGTACCACCAGTAATATTCATCAGGATACCATGTGCACCATCAATAGAAGTTTCTAATAATGGTGAAGAAATAGCTTTTTTAGCTGCTTCTGTCGCACGATTCTCACCAGTTGCAACACCAATACCCATTAATGCAGATCCTTTATTAAACATAATTGTTTTAACGTCAGCAAAGTCCACGTTAATAAGACCTGGTTTAGCAATTAAATCGGAAATACCTTGTACACCTTGACGAAGAACATTATCCGCTTCTCTAAATGCTTCTAACATCGGTGTGTTTTTATCCACAATTTCTAGTAATCGATCATTTGGAATAACAATTAATGTATCCACATTATTCTTTAATGCATCGATTCCAGAAACAGCTTGGTTCGATCTTCTTCGTCCTTCAAATGAAAATGGGCGAGTTACTACACCTACTGTTAAGGCACCTAAATCTTTAGCAATTTGTGCAATAACTGGCGCAGCACCAGTACCAGTTCCTCCACCCATACCAGCAGTTACAAAAATCATATCTGCACCTTGTAATACTTCTTCTAATTGTTCTTTGCTTTCTTCAGCAGCTTTTTTACCTACTTCCGGATTGGCACCTGCCCCAAGTCCTCTCGTAAGTTTGCCACCAATTTGTAATTTCGTTTCCGCTTTGGATAAATTTAATGCTTGTGCATCTGTATTAACAGCTATAAATTCAACACCTTCAACACCATGGTCAATCATTCGGTTTACAGCGTTATTTCCGCCTCCACCGACACCGATAACTTTAATCGTTGCTAATTGGTCAATACTTGTATCAAACTCTAACATTTTTCGTTCCTCCTAATATGCAAATTACAAGATTTCTAGAAGCTAATTTTAATGTGGGAACGCTGATTAATCGAAGAAATACTTAAATAAATTAGCAATTCCAGACTCTTTTTTATTGTTCTCTTTCGTTTTCGTTGTGGTAGTTTGAGTAGGTTGTTTTTTTGTCCGTTTCGGTTTTGGTTCTTCCATTGATACAGTAATTCCTGGGAATAATTCCTTCCCTTGAATCTTTGCATTATGATACGCAAACTGTAAAATCCCAACCCCTGCTGTAAATTGTGATTCACGAACTCCGATATAATCCGGGATTGCAATCCGAACATTTGCCTGAAAAACGTCTCCAGCCAGTTCTAGTGCCCCAGGCATTTTCATTGTACCGCCAGTTAGAACATAGCCACCTGGTAACTCATGATAACCCATTCTACGGATTTCTCGCTCTGCATACGCATAAATCTCTTCAAGTCTAGCTTCAATCATGTCAGCAATTTGAAGTTGATTAAAGGTCTGCTTCGCATTACTTCCAATAATCGATGCTTCAAACACTTCATCTTCTTGAGCATCATTATAAAAGGCATGACCATGATTTAGTTTAATGTCTTCAGCTTCTTCAGTCGTTGTTCTAAGACCTATAGACAAATCCTTTGTGATATTATCACCACCAAGTGGCACTACACTAGTGGAAGCAATATGGTCATTTTCAAATACAGAAACTGTTGTGCAGCCACCGCCGACATCGATCAATGCGACACCTAAGTTCTTTTCATCCCTAGAAAGTGCTACTTTACCTGCTGCAAGAGGTTGCAAGCAAATGTCTGCCACTTTTAAGTTGGCACGTTCCACACATTTTAGAATGTTATGTAATACGGTTTTTGAGCATGTAATAATGGTACCTTCCATTTCCAAGCGAACCCCAATCATCCCTCTTGGATCCGTAATTTCATCAAGTCCATCTACAATAAATTGCTTCGGAATGACGTCGATGATTTCCCGTTCAGGTGGAATAGAAATAACTTGAGCACCATCAATTACACGTTTAACATCCTCATTGGTAATTTCACGATTTTCACTTTGAACAGCCACTACACCATGACATGGTTGTAATTGTATGTGATTTCCAGTGATTCCAACTACTACACTTTCCACTTGCATTCCTACCATTCGTTCTGCTTGCTCTACTGCATTACGAATAGAATGAACTGTCTGATCGATATCTACAATAGCACCTTTTTTCATTCCGTTTGATTTTGCTGTACCAACACCAATAATGTTCAATGAATCATTTAAAACTTCACCAATAATTACTTTAATATTTGTTGTACCTATATCAAGACTGACCAGTATATCATTGTTGTTCAACAAAGGCACCTCCTATTTCAGAAGCATCAAAAAACGAAGTCTATTTCTTAATGCGATGTTTGTATCCATTTATTTGTGTTAACTATACTATAATCTATTATTTTAAAGGATTTTCTCTAAAAAAGAAATAAATATTGGATATTTCTCTTGAAAATCTATTGATTTTTAAGAAAATCTACCATCCATATCATAGAATCTTCCACAACTATGCTATTCGTCACCATCTGTTGAAATAATTTCTTCCTCCGTTATTTCTTGGTTAAATGGCTCAAAATAGGCACCTACACCGATATGGATAATTCCTTCGCTGCCTGGTTCAAGCTGAGATGCAATGGATGGATATACCTTCATCTTTTCTGAGAAATTTCGTATGGAGGACTGGACCATGAACCCATCAGTCATATAAAGTGTGATGTCGTTCTTATTCTTATCTGTAGGTGTCCAATGTATTTCAGAAATGATGTTTAAAATATTATTAGGTAGGTTACTCAATTCCTTCGACATTTCCACTAGCACATCTTCTTGTGAGAAGCTTAGTAGTAATGGGGCATCTCCTGATAAACGTTTTATTTTACTTTCTTCTAGAACGGTTCCATTCCCTAGAACTGGATAGAATTCATTTTCCTTTTTTATGTAACCAACTCGTTCATGTTCTATTAAATGAATTTCAACCGTCCAAGGTAGTTTCGTTTCTACTTCCGCATTCTTAATTAAGGGGTCGTTTTCAAGAGTTTGAATGATTTCCTCTTTATTTATTGTCCATATATTTGTACCCTTCGCGATACCACTTTGCTCAATCACCTCATCTTCTGGATAAAAAGAATTGCCAGTTACAATTATTGATTTCACATGGCTTAATGGTGACTGAAGATAGACAATGATAGCTATTAAGAAGAAAAAAATAGATAAGTAAAATATAAGGCGCCGGTTGGCCTTTTTTTTACGTGCTTGCTTCAACTTAGGTATACGATCCTCTATTGAAACAATCTTTTCTTTTTCCATTCCTATTCTTTCCTTTTTGTAAAATTAACACATGAAAACGGCATGCTAGATGCCGTTTTGTTGAGTTAATTAAATTATAACACAACCTGTCCTAAAACATATAGTCCGCAATCAAATAGTTTGACAATAAAATTTTTCTATATAGAAGAATGCTATACTTTAGCACTACGACTTATATTTAATAATATCCCTACTGAACATAAGGTTAGCGTTAAGGATGAACCGCCATAGCTTAAGAATGGTAACGTTATCCCAGTAACTGGAATTAGTCCGATCACAACACTAATATTGATCATAACTTGAACAATTAACATCGACACAATACCTAAAGCTAGGAATCTACCAAATCCATCTGGTGCTTCTATCGCTATTCTTATCCCTCGCCAAAATAATAATCCAAATAGCAATAAAAGGATTGTACCGCCAATAAACCCAAGCTCCTCACCTAAAATAGCAAATATGAAATCAGTCTGTGGTTCTGGTAAATAAAAGTACTTCTGTAAGCTATTCCCCAATCCTACTCCCATTAAACCACCTGGACCAATAGCATAAAGTGATTGTATAATTTGAAAGCCATCCCCTAATGGATCCTCCCAAGGATTGAGAAAAGCAGTGATTCTGCTTATCCGATATGGTGCCGACAGAATGAGTAACGCAAAACCAGCTAAACCTAGCAAGCCTAAGCCAACAAAATGCCAAATTCTCGCACCTGCAACAAAAATCATGATCATACAAGTTAATACTAAAACCATACCTGTACCTAAGTCTGGCTGTAACATAATTAATCCAAAAGCAGTGAAAACAAGTATTAAAGCTGGAAAAAATCCCTTTCTAAATGAGGTTATATACTTCTGATTCACCGATAAATATACAGATAAAAATATAATCAAACCCAATTTCATAAATTCCGATGGTTGAATACTAAAAGCCCCAACACCTATCCAGCTTTGGGCACCCCCACGAACTAGTCCTACTCCAGGAATTAATACAAGTAATAAAAGCGAAAAACATACGATTAATATGACCTTGGAATACTTCGCCCAATTACTATACGGAATATACATAAAAAACAACATTCCTACTACTCCAACACCCGCGAACAGCAACTGCCTTTTAACAAAATAGAATAAATCATCATATTTATATTCAGCCCATATATACGAGGAACTGTACACCATTACGATTCCTATTATTAACAACAATATAATGACACTAAATAAGAAATAGTCTGGCTTGTCCTTAACTGACATCTCATTCTTAAACAAAAAAAACACCCCTTACATACATTATGAGTTAGGGGCATTTCCAATAAAAATAATCATATTAAGTTTTATTGTACGTATCACTTAAACCGCCCCTACTTCATTGTATGCACGGCTTGTATAAACATGTCTCCTCTTTCTTCAAAAGTCTTGTATTGGTCCCAGCTTGCACAGGCTGGTGATAAAAGGATGACATCACCAGGCTCTGATATTTCATAAGCCTTTTGTGTTGCATCTTGTACGTCTATTGCGCGAGTTATGGTAGAAATACCAGCCTTCTGTGCAACTTCCTGTAATTTCTCCGCTGTTTGACCAAAAACAACCATAGCCTTTACATTCTCAAGATACGGAATTAACTCATCAAAATCATTTCCTCGATCCAGTCCACCTGCTAACAGGATTGTTGGCTGGCTAAAGGCATTTAATGCTTTCTGGGTCGCAAGAATATTAGTTGCTTTAGAATCGTTATAGAATAAACGATCATTAATCTTTTCTACAAATTGGAACCGGTGCTTCACTCCTACAAATGATGAGAGAACACGATATATCCCTTGATTACTTGCTCCACTCAATTTAGCTGCGCAAACCGCTGCTAGTATATTCGCTAAATTATGCTCGCCAACTAATACGATATCCTTTAAAGCGATTACTCTATCTCCATTAAAGTATATATAGTCTTGCTCTACCCAGGCCCCCTCTTCTAATTTTTTCGAAACAGAAAAAGGTACCTTGATTGATTTAGCATCCTTAACAACGTCCACAACATTAGGCTCATCTGCATTATAAATTAGATAATCATCTTCTACTTGGTTGTAAAATATATTTGCTTTTGCCTGTTTATAGTTATCAATCGTTTTATGATAATCAAGATGTGCTTCAAAAATATTAAGTAAGACAGCTATTTTAGGTCTAAAGGATTGAATACCCATTAACTGAAATGAAGAAAGCTCCAACACCATCTTTTCATTCGGTTGGAGTTCTCTTGCTATATCGGTTGCAACGATACCTATATTACCTGCTAGCTTTGCTGGAACCTTACTCTGCTTCAGCATTTCGTATATTAAGGTCGTTGTGGTAGTTTTACCATTAGATCCTGTTATACCAATTATAGGGCCATTAGCTAATATACCAGCTAATTCAATTTCAGTAACAATTGGTATTCCCTCATTACTGGCAGCTTGTAAGATCATATTTTCATATGGTATACCAGGGTTCTTTACAACAAGGTCAATATTGTCAAGGACAGACATCGGGTGAGAGCCTACAATTACTTCAGCTCCCAATTCCTGTAAGTATCGAACACCTTCATCGTTTTCATTTGCTTTTAAATCATTAACACGAACCCTTATACCATTTTCAAGTAAAACTTTAGCTGCGGCAGTACCGCTTTTGGCAAGCCCTAAAACTAGAACATGGGAATAAGGAAAATCAACTAATTTATTCAACCTAACCACACCTCAATGTAAATACCTAGAGCAGCAAAAACAAGCCCCATAAACCAAAACGTGGTCACGACTCTCCACTCAGACCAACCAACTAGTTCATAATGATGATGTAGAGGGCTCATTTTAAATACTCGTTTGCCGGTAGTTTTAAATGACACTACTTGAATCATAACGGATAAAGTTTCTAAAACGAAAACTCCACCGATAATTACTAATAAAATTTCTAACTTGGTTAATATCGCTACTGCTGCTATAGCACCGCCTAGTGCAAGTGAGCCGGTATCCCCCATAAATACTTTAGCCGGGTGAGCATTAAATACTAAAAAGCCTAATAACGCACCTACCACAGCTAAAGAGAAGATGGCTACTTCATTTTGCGGCGTGCCATACCAGGCAAGAATACCAAAAGCACCAAACGCAATTGCGGCTGTTCCAGATAATAAACCGTCTAGTCCATCTGTTAAATTTACACCGTTTGAAGCACCTACTAACATAAATACAATTAAAAATGCGTATCCAATCCCTAGATCCCACTGAATATCAGTACCTGGTATTTGAATATATGTTGGGAACCCTTGATTCCTTAGAATAATATAAAATATAATTGCAATAATAATTTGACCTAACATTTTTTGTTTAGAGGTTAAGCCTAAATTCCTCTTTAATGCAACCTTAATAAAATCATCTAAAAATCCTAATAAACCATATCCCAATAAAACAAATAATAATAATCCTAGTTCATAACCGAACCCACCATACTTACTTGCCATAACAATGGATGTAATGACGATACTCAGTACAATCATAATCCCCCCCATTGTAGGGGTACCAGTTTTTTTCATGTGAGACTTCGGTCCCTCTTCCCGTATGCTTTGTCCAAACTTTAAACGCCTTAAAAAGGGAATTAAAATTGGGGACAAAAGGACGGTAATCAGAAAAGCTATAGCTATTGTTATTACTAGTCCAAGAATATTCACGAATTTTCCTCCTTTATTACCAACCGTCCAACCATTTAACTTTATTAAATTTATTTAACTTCTTCAATTAACGATTCAAGTTTCATTCCCCTAGATGCCTTAAATAAAATTAACGTATCTTGATTCAAGTGCTGCGCTAACTCTGGTAGTACCTCTTCTTTTTGAGAAAAATGCTTCACTATCATTTTTGGGTATTTCCTTTTAACTGCAAGACCAATTATGGCTGAATCTTCTCCTACGGTGTAAATGTACGAAATCGATTCATTTACTACATCTGCAACCGTTTCATGTAAGCTCTTAGAGTCTGCACCCAACTCATAAATATCGCCAAGTACTAATACTTTATTACGAAAGCCATTCATCTTCTGTACCACTTGAATAGCTGCCATCATGGAAGTTGGAGAGGCATTATAAGCATCATTAATAATAGCAACTCCGTTTTTACCTGTCAGCATTTCCAATCGCATTCCTGTAAGTGTCAGAGACTCTAGTGCATGTTGAATTTTATCCTTATCAATTCCAATTAATTCACCTAATGCAATCCCAAAGCCTGCATTCTTAGCATTGTGTGAGCCTAATAGAGATACAGTATACGTTATTCCATCTGAACCTGTAAAGGAAGTCTTTTCACGTAATAGCTCAATATTAGAAATGATAAAGTCATTATGTTCACTAAAACCAACTTTCACCACATTTTCATTCTGATGAACATGGGATAGTAGTGCTTCATCTCCATCTATAATTAGTTTACCGTGTTTTTTTAGTCCACTTACTATCTCTAATTTAGCCTTGGCAATCCCTTCTCTCGAACCGAGGTACTCAATATGGGATTCGCCAATATTCGTAATAATTGCGTAATCCGGTTTTGCTATATTCGATAGTAATTCAATCTCTCCAAAGCTACTCATCCCCATTTCTAATACGAGCATCTCGGTATCTCGTTGCATGGACAATATTGTAAATGGTAGACCGAATTCATTATTAAAATTTCCATCTGTAAAATGCGTTTTATATTTTTCTTTCGCAATGGCAGCGACAATGTCTTTCGTTGTCGTCTTCCCATTAGAGCCTGTAATTCCTACAACTATAGGATTCACTTCATCCCGATAACAACTAGCTAAATGTTGTAAAGCCTTCGTTGTATCGTCTACATAAAAAATCAAGAAATCTTCTGGCAATCCATCTGGAAGCGGTTTGCTTTTATCCCATAGGCTTGCTATCGCACCATTCTCCAATGCTTGCATGATAAATTCATGCCCATCAAATTTATCCCCAACTATGGGGATAAATAATGCATCCTCTGATACGATTCTACTATCTGTAAAAAAGGTTTTAATTTGTTTATCTCCATCCATCTTTCCTTTAACATTTGGAAAGACATCGGATAGCCAATTACATGTAAATAACATAATTCAATTCTCCTTAAGTAACAATGCTTCTTTGGCCACTTCACGATCATCAAAGTGATACTTTACAAGGCCAATTTGCTGATAGGTTTCATGCCCTTTTCCTGCAATTAATATAATATCATCTTTAGCCGCTTGATGAATAGCTTGATGAATAGCTTTACGACGGTCAACGATCATTTGATACTGACCATCTTCAGGGGTTAATCCATTAACCATATCCTCTAATATCATTTCAGGTTCTTCTGTACGAGGGTTATCGGAAGTAAATATCGCTTCATCAGCGTATCGCAATGCTATCTTAGCCATTATCGGTCGCTTTGTCCTGTCTCGATCACCACCACAGCCGACAACCACATAAACCTTACCCTTAGCTAATTCTTGGATTGTCGTTAACACATTTTCCAACGAATCGGGAGTATGTGCGTAATCCACTATCACAGAAAAGGATTGGGAATGTGGTATTAATTCAAATCGACCATTCACACCAGGAATGGTTTCCAGTGCACTTTTGATAACCTCCAAAGGAATTCCATTCGATAGAGCAGCAGCAGTTGCAGCCAACATATTAGAAACATTAAATTTACCAATTAGTTTACTATTAATCATAGTATCCCCATCCGGGGTACATAATAAAAAGGTAGTTCCTGTTGATGTTAATGTAATCGATTTGGCCATAACCATGGCATCACGATCAATTCCATAGGTGATAACAGACTGGGCAGTAGAACGAATTAATTTCTTATAGGCTGGGTCATCCTGATTAATTATGGCAAATTTCTTAGCGTTACAATCATAGCTATTCCCCAATTGGGCAAATAGAAGACTTTTAGCCCTTAAGTAGTCATCCATGGAATCATGATAATCTAAATGATCCTGGGTTAAATTGGTAAAGATAGCCGTGTTATAATCACATCCATAAACCCTACCTTGATCTAACGCATGGGAGGATACTTCCATGATTACTTGTTCTACCTCTTGGTCAATCATTTCCCTAATTGTTCGTTGTAAAAATAAAGCATCGGGGGTTGTGTTATCTACAGGATACACGTCCTCCCCAATTTTCATTTGTATGGTTCCTATTACACCAGTTTTCTTTCCACATTGCTTAAAAATGTTTTCTAGTATATAGGTAACAGTTGTTTTGCCATTCGTACCTGTTACCCCAATTAGCGATAACTTACTAGTAGGATATTGATAAAAGCATGAAGCTGCCATTGCCAAAAATCGCACTGTATCTTCCACCACGATTACTGGAACCGTGGCTTCGACATTCCGCTCGGCTACAACAATAATAGCACCCTTCTCAATAGCTTCTTCGATATAATCATGACCATCTACGGTAAAGCCATTAATACAAACAAACATATCTCCGTTAGTAATCTCTCTTGAATCCATTTTTATAGCGTTAATTTCTAGGTCGTAAAGTGCAGAGAATTGATTAGCGAATGGATGAAAAGAAAGAATTTCCTTTAATCGCATAAAGAATCTTCCTTTCTCCAATAATATTCTCTAAGTTGATGTGAATTAAGAGGGTTAATACCCTCTATATGACATTCACACCCAATATATTATAACAAAAGAATAAGCTATCCTGAATCTTTTTCTTTCCAAATCATTGATTTTACATTAATGTCTACTTCACTATTATTCTTCTTCCTCTTCATGTGTTACTTTTTCATCAGATAGATAGATTCTAACGGTTGAGCCTGGTTCTACTTTTGTACCAGCAGCAGGTTCTTGATCAATAATGTAGTCTCCGGTACCACTTGCTTCAATGGAAAGGTCTGACAAAATTTGCAATAATTCATTTCTCTTAGTCCCGATTAATTCCGGAACCTCAACATTAGGCTGTTCAGGCCATAGATATTCTTTTTCTAGTCCATCTTCTCGTGGCTTAACCCCCATTACGCGTAGACTATCCCCAATTATATTCCCTACAATAGGCGCAGCAACAGTACCACCAAATTGTTGAACACCTTTAGGATTATCCACCGCAACATAGACAACAATTTCCGGATCATCTGCCGGTGCAAAACCAATGAACGAAACGATATGATTATTTTCTAAATAGCCACCATTGGGGCCGACTTTTTGTGCGGTACCTGTCTTTCCACCTACTCGATATCCATCGACATATGCAGGTCTACCGGTTCCCTTTGCTACAACACTTTCTAAAGCAAGTCGTATTTCTTTAGAAGTCTCTTTTGAAATCACCCGATTTTTCAATTTTGGTTCTGTTTCAGAAACTATTTCATTTGATTGAGGGTCTACCCATTGTTTCGCAATAAACGGTTCATATAAATAACCACCATTTATTGCAGCAGATACAGCCATTACTTGTTGGATAGGCGTAACCGATACGCCTTGACCAAATGCGGTTGTGGCAAGTTCTACCGGTCCAACATTTTCAGGCTTAAATAAAATCCCAGATCCCTCACCTTGCAAATCGATTCCCGTTTTTGTTCCAAAACCAAATTTCTTAATATAAGAGAATAACTTTTCCTTACCTAACTCTTGACCTAAATGAACAAAACCAGGGTTACAAGAATTTTGGACGACCTCTAAAAACGTCTGATCTCCATGCCCTCCTGCCTTCCAACAACGAAGCCTTGCACCCCCAACTTCAATGTAGCCAGGATCAAAAAAACGATCTTCATGAAGGTCTACAGCTTTCTCTTCTAGTGCTGCAGCTAATGTAATAATTTTAAACGTAGAGCCGGGCTCATATGTACTCCATATTGGTAAGTTACGATTATACACAGAAGGATCTACGTCCTGATAATTCTCTGGATTAAAATTCGGTCTAGCTGTCATTGCTAGTACACCACCAGTCTTTGGATCAACCGCAATAGCTAATGCTCCATCAGGGTTATACTTCGCAACCGCCAAATCAAGCTCGCGTTCCACTATCGTCTGTATTTTTGAATCGATGGTAGTAACTAAATCATATCCATCCTGTGGGGCTTTGTACACATCAGCTAACTGATCAAGCCTTCTTCCTTTAGCATCTGAGTAAAAGGATAAACTCCCCTGCTTTCCTTTTAACATTTCATCATAATATAGTTCTAGCCCCATAAGACCTTGGTTATCGATTCCTGCAAAACCAAGAACATGTGATAAATCATCCCCAAAAGGATAATGTCTAGAAGAATCCTTTGCTAAATATACGCCATCCATATTTAATGTGCGAATTGCCCGTTCTTGCTCTTCAGATATCTTTCTACCCTCCGGATGAAGATTTACTGAGCTAGCAGACCTTGTTACGTATTCATATGCCTTTTCCTTAGACATGTCCAAAATTTGTGCCAGCTTATTAGCTGTATCCTCGGGGTCATTAATTTGTCTTGGGACAACAACGATAGATGGTGCTGTTACATTTTCTGCTAGGATAGTGCCATTGACATCTAGGATTCTCCCTCTTTCTGGTTGAAACTTGACATTCCTACTCCAAGACTCGTCCGCTTTTTCCACTAGTTCCTCACCTAAAACAAACTGTACATAGCCTAAGCGAAAATCAATTATCCCCAAAATCATGATACCAATAAGAAAAACAGCGACTAATCGTTTTCTAACTGTAACAGTTGATACACGTTTCATAGTCCATCTCCTTCACATAGATAGGCTTGTATCAACTATATGTCGTTAAAATTTGATTAGAACACTGTTTTTTATCTAATTTTTGTAAAATTAGCCACTTACTTATTCAAAACTGTCAGCAGATTCTTCCTCTTCAGCTTCCTCTGCTTCAGAACTTTCGTCACCTTTTACTTCCATTTCTTTTAGTTCTTTAGGTGTTTTAAGTTCCACACCAAGGTAAGCACCTTTACTTAAATCACTGCCTGTTTCAATACTTTGGGTGATAACAAAACCATTCCCTAAAGGTTCTGTTTCTAAATCCATCATCTCACTAAGCTTCAATACATCTCTAAGGGACCAACCAACAATATCAGGCATGGTAGGGTGATCTGTTAATATCAATAGACGTTCATTTGGTAATACTTTTGTTCCTTCTTCTACACTCATCCCCACTACCTTATTTCCTGATCCGATGACAGTATAATTCACTCCGATTTTAGTTAAAGTTTCCTTCACTGAAGATACGGATTTTCCTACTACATTCGGAATCTCAGAAGCTATAACATTAGTAGTGGATTCCCCTCTATCAGGATCAATATTTAAATAATGCAAAGCGTTTTCCATTACATTATTAAAAATAAAGGATACAGGAGCAGAACCAGGTTCAATACCAGATTCAAATTCTAATGTTGGCTGCTTAACAGAAACATACATCATCAATTCAGGATCATCAGCCGGAGCCATTCCTAGGAATGAAAAGACATAGTTTTCATTCCCTGTTAGGTAACCTGGTTGATCAGGGTTAGGAATTTGTGCAGTACCAGTCTTACCACCTACCGAATAGTCATCTAAATGAAAACGACTCCCTGTAGCATGTTCAGATTGAACAGCAGAAACAAGTAATTCTCTAACTTGTTGAGCTGTTTCTTTTGATATTGGCTCGCCAACTACTGTCGTTTCATGATTTTCTATTATAGTCCCAGTATCTGGGTCTACTATTTTATCAATAACATACGGCTGTACCATTTTACCATCATTAGCAATTGCTGTTGCTGCTTTCATAATTTGAATTGGCGTTGCTGTACTTCCTTGCCCAAATGACGTTGTAATTTTTTCTAATGGCCAATTATACAGAATCTGCCCAGTAACTTCTCCTGGTAAGTCAATTCCTGAAGGCTTATCAAAATCAAAGGCTTTTAAGTATTCTAAGAAGGTTTCTGGCCCCATAATTTCCCAAACTAATTTACTTGCAGCAACGTTTGAAGATCTAGCAAAACCTTCATCATACGAGATTACTCCCCAACCTTTACCACCATTAAAATCCTTTACAGGTGTGATATTGTTACTGATTTGATATTGGCCAGATTTATAACTGTCACTACCCTTATACACCCCTGATTCTATTGCAGCAGCCCATGTAAACATTTTAATAGTAGAACCTGGTTCGAATGGCGTTGATATCGCATCATTATACCAATTCTTCACATTTGCTGGATTATTCGGGTTATAACTTGGTCGATTACTCATTGCAATAATTTCACCAGTTTTGGGATTCATTACGATTGCTGTCATCCGTTCTGGGGAATATTTTTCATCCACCTGAGATAAAACATCCTCAAGTAAAGTTTGGATTTTTTGATCGATCGTTAAATATACATCATCCCCATTGTCGGGCAATTGGATAATTTCATTTGGTTTTAGTAATTTTTTATTATAGATATCTCGTTGATAGGATATAAAGCCGTTCTTGCCTTTTAATAATTCATTCATTTCACGCTCGATCCCGGCAACTCCCTCAATTTCTGCCTCTGCTTCCTCATCATCTTCCGGGTTCGTTTCTCGGGCAAACCCTATTATATGAGAAGCAAACATACCATTTGGATAGTATCGAATGTTTTCACGAACAAAATTAATCCCTGGTAATTTCAAAGCATCTATTTCTTCTTTTGTTTGAATGGAGATACCCTTACCAATCGTTCCAAACTCTATTTGTTTGACTTTTTCATTGCTTAACCCATTGTTTAAACGTTCCAACAAATAGTCTCTATCTGCATTTAACAAAGGAGCCAACTTATCTGCTGTTTCAACTGGATCAACAACATGCTGTGGCTCCTCTAGATTTTCTGAATATGCTTCATCTACAATGGCATACATTCGAAAGGTAGGCATATCATATGCCAACATCATGCCATTTTTGTCATAAATCTTGCCGCGTTCGGCATCTAATGTGTAGGCGGTTGTTCTAACTTTTTTTGCCCATTCATCAAGTGAAACACCGTCCACTTCACCTGAAGCTTGAATATATAAAAAACGTCCTGTAACAATTAAAAATGCCATGATGAAGATCACCATTAACACTCCAGCCATAGCATGGGTTGTACGGTTTTTATTCATTAGGAATCACCTTCTATTGGTCGAAAGCATTGGCTTGTTTAATTTCAGCAGCTTGAATAGTGAATCCATGTTCTTTTGCGAACTGGGTAATTCGCTCAGGTCTACTTAAATCTTTTATTTCGAAGAGTAAATTTTCATTTACTACTTGTTGATTAGCGATAGTTTGTTCTAAGTTTTGAATATCGCGATTAAGTGTATCCATTGACGAGGAGTAGGAAACAACAAATCCCCCTGCAATTAAGAGACAAGCTGCTACAAATGAGTATAGCATTTTTTCACCTTTCGTTATCCAGCTTTTCTTCCGAATAACGACTTTTTTCTCCACTTGCGGCTGATAGGAAGTATATGATTGTTCCCAACTTCTTGCATGATTTGCTGCCATTATTTATTCCACCCTTCCCCATATTCAAAATCACTTGACCATTTACCTACTTTTTCTACAATACGTAACTTGGCTGATCTTGATCTACGATTTTCTTCTAATTCATTATCATCTGCAACAATTGGTTTCCGATTGATAAGTTTAAATGGCGCTTCATATTCTTTCGGTATCACCGGTAAATTTTTCGGTGTTTGTTTATGAGTACTCCATTTTTTAAAAGCTTGTTTACAAATACGATCTTCTAAAGAATGAAAGGTAATAACTGCAATTCTTCCTTCTACATCAACCATTCGTGCCGCTTGATGAAGGGCATCGTGAAATGCTTGCAATTCATCATTGACAGCGATTCGAATAGCTTGGAAGATGCGTTTTGCAGGGTGTCCTCCCTTTCTTCGTGCTGGAGCAGGTATAGCATCTTTTATAAGATCCACTAGCTGAAAGGTCGTTTCAATCGTATTAGTTTTACGATATTCTTCAATTTTTCGAGCGATTTGCTTCGAAAACTTCTCTTCACCATACTTAAAAAAGATGGAAACTAATTCATTATATGACCAGTGGTTAACAATTTCAAAGGCTGATAATTCTTGGTCTTGATTCATTCTCATATCGAGCTTTGCATCATGCTGGTAACCAAAGCCTCGCTCCCCACGGTCTAACTGAGGAGATGAAACCCCAAGATCAAATAGTATACCATCAACATGATCTATGTTATGGTTTCGTAATTCATCTTCTAAATTACGGAAATTATTGTGAATGAATAATATTCTGTCCTGGTATTGCTTCAGACGTTCTTTAGCTGCTTGTAATGCATCACTATCTTGATCAAAAGCAATAAGCAGTCCATTTTCATTAAGCTGTGAGGCGATTCTTTCAGAATGTCCTCCACCTCCTAATGTACAGTCCACATAAATACCATCTGACTTAATATTTAATCCTTTTATTGATTCTTCTTTTAAAACTGTGTAATGATCAAACATGTGTACACCTCGTTAGCGAATTTACCATTAGATATCAAAGTCCATTAGATTTTCAGCAATTTCTGCAAAGGATTCTTCAGACTCATTAAAATAGTCTTCCCAATTTTCACTAGCCCAAAATTCTATTCGATTTGATACCCCAATTACCACACACTCTTTATCTAAACCAGCGTAATTCCGAAGAGGTTGTGGAATATTTATTCTTCCCTGCTTGTCTACTTCGCATTCGACCGCACCTGAGAAGAAAAATCGCGTAAAGGCTCTAGCATCTTTTTTAGTGAGTGGGAGTTTTTTTAATTTTTCCTCAATAAGACTCCATTCAGACATGGGATAGGCGAACAGACATTTATCTAATCCACGAGTAACCACAAAACGTTCGCCAAGCTCATCACGGAACTTGGAAGGGACAATGATTCGACCCTTTGTATCAAAGTTATGTTGGAATTCACCCATGAACATGTAGTCGCCCCCACTTTCATACACTTATATTACCACATCCCCCCACTTTCCACCACTCGTTTTTCTAAAAAAGTGATCAAAATGACTAAATTAGGTATTTATAACTAAAAAAATACTGCCTCCCCTATTATTAGAAACCACCTAGAAGCTTATACAACAAGCATTCTCAGGCATTTCTAGATGATAGGAAAGACAGTATGTTAAAGAGGTGGGAGGAAGTGGAGGATTAAATATACACAACGTAATGTTCTTCTTCAAAAGAACAATCCTCGGCACTTATCTCCTGAAAGAAATGTAAACCATATGCATTGATGAAAGGGAGTGGATTCCAGACTCTTTCTTGTAATCCACCAGGATATAACATATTTTCAAGTAGTGTGAATTCGTTTAATTCTATATGATATTGTTCTTCGAGGGCCCGAACCATTCTTTTCTCTAAAAATGCTACATCACGAATCAAATATTCTAAGTTCTTTTCAGCTAGATCACGTATATCTGCACGTACCTGACGAGCAATCGCCCGGAGTGGTTCATGAGCTTCGGTTATCTTCTTCTTCAATTCCTCTACCGTTTCTTCAATCGGAGGATTAACCTTCTCTTTAAACCAAGCTTTTCTGATTTCACTTATTCCACCATTCAGTGCTAATTCAGCGGATATATGGTACTTGTTTAATGTTTTCTCTGTTTTTCGATCCATATAGGTAAACGATAGCCTTGGTACAACCGGTGGCATCTTCATTTCCATTGCATGAAAAGCAGGCTTTAACACAGCCCAATAACTAATCTCACCAGGTCCACCAATAAATGCTAAAGTTGGTAAAAGCAAGTCCTGCATTAGTGGGCGGGTTACAACATTGTTACTTAATTTCTCTGGTGTTTTTTTAGCTATTTCCATTAATTCATCTGTTGTAAAAATAACCTCTAATTGTTTACCTACCCAATTCCCTTCCTGATTTTTCGTTAGAAGGATGCGCTCTTCATCTTTGTGATAAAATAAATTTCCATTTTCTGGTGATACATCTAACGCCACAGAATAATCATTCGATGCTAGCTTCGAATAGGCATGACACACACCATTACTAATTTCCTGTTGCCTACTAATCATTTCTACAAAGTAATCCGATTCGATCCTTCTAATTTTTTCATTTCCTGAATCCATCAGAACGATACCATCTTCTTCAAATAATAAGAAAATTAACCTAGCAAAAAAATCAACATATGTAGTAGATTGATGTAGACAACCTTCTATCATGGAATAGATATCTTTCGTATGCTCTGTTTCGGCTAACTGTTCAAAAATGGACTCTAACCAATCTAATATAATCGGCTCCTCTACTTCAATTCTCGAAACAGATCGCTTATCCAGTAATCGTTGACCAACTTTAAATTTCTTCATCTTATTTTTTACCTGTAAATAAATATGATTAATTTCTTCAAAATCGTGATCCTCACCAGCTATCCAAAACACCGGGATAACTGGAATACCCAATTCTTTCTCTTGCTGTCTAGCTAATTGAATAATGGAGATAACCTTGTTAACGGAATATAAAGGTCCAGTTAATATCCCCGCCTGTTGACCACCTACAACCACAACACTTTGTTCATCCTTCAGACGCTCAATATTTCGAAACGTCTTCTCAGGTGCCCCAAAGCTTTGATTTAAATGATATAGTACCTCAACTAATTCTTCCCGCTTATATGTACGTTGGCTTAATTCTTGAAGTCTGCTTTCATAATCATTCATTCCATAATCAAAGAATTCCATAATAGATTTATGTTGATTGCGATAATCACGCATTAATTTAGTTTGTTTCTGAATCTGTACTGGTTCAATTCGCATTCATTACGAACTCCTTTAGAGTTTTTTGTCTATACCGTATTGTACAAGAAAGCTAGTATTATTTCATGTTTCCTGTTTCAAATTTATATTTTAGCGAATATATACCTCATTTCATATTAGAATGTTTCGAATGACACCATATAATACCAGCACTAAATACAACACAAAAAATAGTAAGAAGGATAGCCGCCATAAGAATTTAAACGCCTTACGGTAATCAATCTCCGTATCTTTCTTCCACTGAATAATAATTAATATGGTTAGCATACAAAGTAGAACACCAATACAATATCCAATATAAAAACCGCCAAATAATTCAGTAAGGATTACATTTACTGCTGCTATGTATAAAATGGTAGTCCAATTAATCGCCCGGTGAAATGCTTTTATGGGATTTTGATACAGGTATTTAAATAGGAAATACAATAATATCGTTACTATAATTGGTATGGTTATGATAAATGCTATTATCATGAATACAATATCTAACATGACTTTATGAATCCCCTTTTACAACATATCGATTGAATCATTTCTTAATTGTAACAAAATAATAATTATTTGTGACGAACAATGGTAATTATTTCATCGTTTTAACCGTTTTCATTATGTAGAAAGATGTATTATAATAGATACAAAATATATATTTTTCTGACAACAAAGGGGCTGAAGTACATGGGTGAAGTAAAAGTAGAAAACCTATTGATCAATTATAAGACATTAGAAGAATTTACACGCTTCAAAGAATACGGACACCAAGAGCTATCCATGTTAGAGGATTTACAATCTAACATCGTGGAGAATAATAGTCAATCACCATTCTATGGAATTTATTTCGGTGATACATTAATAGCAAGAATGAGCTTATATCGAGTCGATAAAAAATATGATAAGTACTTTAATCCAGCTCAAGATTATTTAGAGCTATGGAAATTAGAAGTTTTACCACATTACCGTGGCAAGGGCTATGGAAAGAAACTAGTAGAATACGCAAAAGGGTACAACTTACCTATAAAAACTAACCCACGCATCAATTCCCATGGTTTCTGGGAGAAGATGGGTTTTCAAAAGGCTAACTATGAAATGGAGCGAGATTTGGGGCAAAATCCATTACTATGGTTACCTGAGAGGGTATTGGAACGAGTTGTTCAATAAAATGTAAACTCTTTCATTGTAAATAGAAGAGGCTCATCAATGGAGATAAGCCTCTTTTTCATGTAGGTTTATATATAATGGCGTAAGCGATATTATTATTTGTCTTTAATCCATTTCCATAGATTACCCATTTCCTCCCAAGCATTTTCATATCGCTGCAATTGTGTTTTTAGTTTTTTATTTTCTTCTTCTAGTTTCTTTAGAAGTTTTTCCTGCTCTTTTTTAGCGATATCCTGATGTTCAGCGAAGTTAGACTTCATTTTTTCAAGTAGCATAATGGCTGACTCTATCGTATCTTTTTCTTGGTCTAGCTTTAAGCCATCTTCCGTCCAAAAGACTTTTCTTCCACCGAGCTTTCTTTCTTCTTTCGCACGTTGTATTTCTTCCTGATATTGTTTACGGATGGTTGCGTTCCATCTGAATCCACACGCAGCAGACGTTCTAGACAACTGCTTCGCCACTTCCTTAAATGCCTCAAGCTGCGTTTTCCCTTCACGAATATAGCGAAGCACTGTATCAGCTAATATAACATCTTCATCTTCAGTCCAGGCATCTTGCCTTGTCGCATTCATAACATCACTCCTTATCTCTTTGCTATCAATGTATGCACAAAATAGGGGTGATAGAATACTCTTTATCATAAATTTCTAAATTATTCTTAGGTGCTAGCTTCGGTGCAAAAATGCAGATACAGCGTCTTTATGCTCTTTTGACTCCCATAAAGAAGCACAGTGAGAAACTTCCTTCTCCATTCTCTCCTTCAACCCTAGTACACCTATTTCCTCTAGATATTGCTCCTTTAAAATTCTCATTTGTGCCGGGGATTTCGATAAATATGGTTTTAATAGACTGTCCCAATCCTTCCATTCATCATGATTGACCACTCTATGAATCCATCCTTTTTGGACTAAATCTTCTATGTTGTAAACCGTACCTTCCATTATCCACTGGTTGGCAAAACTAGTATGTACTCTTTTAGCCAACAAGACACCACCACCCCAACCAGGGATGATTCCTAACTTTGTTTGGATAAACCCAAACATTGTTCCAGTTTTGCCAATCCGTATGTCACAGGCAGATGCTAATTCACAGCCGCCTCCTCGAGCTCCACCATTTAAAAGCGCAATGGTTGGCACCTTAAATACTGTCAAACGATATAATACTTCCATCATATTTAATAGACTCTTCTTTGCTTCTTCCGTTGTTAATTCTCCATGTAAATCATTTAAGTCACCACCAGCACAGAAGATGTGTTCACCTGCACCCGTTACGACTAAAAACTTAATTGGATCTTTCTCCGCTTTTTCGATACAGCTCATGAAACGTTTCGCCATTGCAATCGAAATAGCATTTCGTTTCTTCGCACGGTTAATGGTTATGATTCCATATCCCTTATCTGCCATGTATTGGTATTGTACAAGTTCATCCATATCGCTTTTTCCCTTCCTTGTAAAACTTGTTATCTTTGATGATAAAAAAACAGACCACATACGATGTGATCTGTTTTCTAATATCCTGTATTAGCTGTTAACAACTTCTTTTCCATTATAGTGCCCACAAGCTTTACATACACGGTGTGGTCTTGTTAATTCTCCACAATTTGAACATTCTACCATGCCAGGCACGTGTAATTTGAAATGAGTACGACGTTGTCTTTTTACTTTTTTAGAAGTTCTTCTTTTAGGTACCGCCATGACTTACACCTCCTTCAAATACGAAAGCAAAAACAATCAATTAACTTCTTATTTTTCTTTCTCGGTATCTTTGAATAATGACTCCAGTTTTTTAAAACGTGGATCAATTTTCACTTCTTTTGTTTTTTCGGAAAGTACTGCCCAATCATTTCCTTTTTGAAGTACATCCGCTGAATCTACTTCATCGGAGAATACACGAAAAGGAACCTCCAATAAAATATTTTCCTTTATATACGGCATTAAGTCAAGCACTTCTCCATGAATCGGATGAATTTCTGCATCATCTTCCTCATTAGAATAAGGTGATGTTGAAAAAATCTCTTCTGCTTCTATTTTGAATGGATAAGAAACATCAACTAATGTACGAGCACAAGGTAAAATCATTTCACCAGTTATCGTGAACTTAAAGAAAAATTGATCACCCTGTCTATTACACACGCCGTTTACCTGAACAAAGCCAATCTTTCGAATATCGTTGTTCATCGTTTCTAACTCCGAGACATCTACTTCACCAGAAAAATGGAAAGGCTTATTGAAAGCATCTTTCTTCAATTGTGCTAATGTAAATTTCATCTATTTCACCTCAAGGCAACAAGAGTAATTTTAAAAGGAAAATCCACTTTTGTCAATATATTTTCTTTACAGTATAAAAAAATATTCGTATTTGTAGCATTCCCGCAGATGATTTTCTATAATCAACCATAACAGGAAAATATTAATTGTAAAGTTTTGGGGTGCTGAATATGAAAGCATGCGGGTTAATTGTTGAATATAACCCATTTCATAACGGACATTACTATCATCTAGAACAGGCAAAGGCAAAAACAAATGCAGACTGTATGGTAGCTGTTATGAGTGGGTCATTCCTGCAAAGAGGTGATCCTGCCATTATCGATAAATTCCACCGGGCAAAGGCTGCTCTTATGGCCGGAATAGATATCGTTGTGGAACTACCATATGTATACGCTGTACAGAGCAGCGACCTATTTGCAAAAGGTTCCGTGTTAACCTTACAAGCGTTAGGGGTAGATAGTATATGCTTTGGGAGCGAGTCAGGCAATATCGACACATTCATCAAAGGATATGATGATTATAAAGATAACCAAGTAACCTATCAACGTGAACTAAAACATGGATTACATGCTGGTATGTCTTTTCCTGAAGCTAGTAAAAGAGCATACGAATCAATTGGATTAACCCAAGGCGGAATAGACTTATCGAAACCAAACAACATCTTAGGTTTTAGCTATGTAAAAACCATCCTTGAGCATAAACTACCGATTCAACCATTGACAATCAAACGAAAAAACAGTGGTTATCATGATACAGAGATAACAAGCTCCATTGCAAGTGCAACCAGCATAAGGAAACAATTGTTTAACCAACAGACACCATTATCAGAATTAAAACACACCATGCCTCCATCGACCATCAACGAGCTAGAAAATTACTTAGGTATGGCAACAACCTTACATAATTGGGAGCCTTATTTCCCGTTCCTTCAATATAGAGTATTGACCATGTCATTGGAGGAACTAGCCTTAATACATGGTATGGAAGAAGGCCTTGAACATCGAATTAAACAAACCGCTAAACATGTTACTTCATTTTATGACTGGATAGCCGCAATTAAAACGAAGCGTTATACATGGACAAGAATACAGCGAATCTTTGTTCATCTTTTAACAAATACGACAAAGTCTGAAATCGATGAGCTAACCGCTCCTAACTCTATTAGCTATATTAGACTAATCGGCATGACGAAAAAAGGACAAGCATATTTAAATCAACAAAAAAAACAAATGAATATGCCTATTTATCCAAAATTATCACGGAATCCCCATCCGATGCTTCACATTGAGGAACGAGCAACCAATGCTTATTATAGTATCCTACCTGTTCAAAGCAGATATACCTTATGGAAGCAAGAACTACGAGGACCTGTAATCATTCCATCATAGACCTCTAGTACGAAAAAGACAGTCCCAAATCAGTTAGGGGCTGTCTTTTTCGTACAATGTTTATTTTAATTCTTCCTTCAAGTACCTAAGGGCATCATCAAAGGTATCAACTGGAACAATCACCATATCGGTACCAATCTCCTCGGCTTTCTTCTTAGCCACTTCATAATTAGAGTCGCCTCCACGTCCACCTTCATTTGGAGCGAAGAATACATCGACTCCCTCGCGATCAGCAGCTACTACCTTCTTGTCTATTCCTCCGATTCTACCGACATTTCCTTCATAATCGATTTCTCCAGTTCCCGCAATCTGATGACCCTTAGTCAGATCTTCTTCCGTTAATTGGTTATAAATTTCAAGTGAAAACATTAACCCTGCACTTGGTCCACCAATATTACCACTAGAAAATGTAAGAGGAGGGTCAACTTGAACATCACGATCGGTAACTAAAGTGATACCAATCCCAACTTGCTTCGTCTCTTCATCAATTACACCTAATGTGATATCCTTAGTTATCTCTTCATCATCACGAATTAAATGAACCGTAATTTGATCTCCAACCTTCTTCTGCTCTATATAGGATATTAAATCATTGGACTCTTTTATTTCTAAATCATCAATCCCAATGATTCTATCACCCATTTGCAAAATACCATCTGCTGCCAATCCAGGAACAACACTTACTACATATACACCATTAAATTCTATCGTTATATCCTTTCCAGCTGCAGTATAAGCAACTACAGTGGAAGCTTCTTGAGAGCTCTCCATCATTTGTAATTGTGCTTGAAAATATTCTTCATCCGATATTCCCTCAGGACGAACATCATTAATATCTAATATTTGATGATGCGGTAGGACTTTAGCTAAAGCGTATTGTATAGGAGTAGCTTGCCCCCCTCTTACTGTTACTAAATGAAAGTCTCCCTCACTCTCATTAGCATTCTCTACTTGAACGATAGGTTTTAATGCATCAGCTCCACCAGGTTTTTGAATATAGTACGGTAATTTATATGTAGAAAGAAAAAATGCAACCATTACAGCTAAAAGTAGCGAAACTATCTGTCTTTTTGAAAACTTCATCTTTAGACCCCTTTCAAAACCACTTAGGCCTTTATAATACCTTAACTCTTTGAAAATCTTTTTTATCGAAAAAAGTGTATGGCATATTCAGGCAATGTACAAGCGTATATTGATATAGATATATGAAACTAACCCATTTACGTTTCATTTTAAACTAGTTTTATTTTACTACTATCAAAATAATAAGTACAGTTTAGCAAATTACTAGGAGGCAGTCTTTTGAAGCAATTAGTTAAAACATTTCTGTTTGCCGCTACAACTATTTTCTTTGCATTTACGTTAATTAAATATCCTAATGACGCTCTTGAGGCAAGTATTCGTGGACTTGATATGTGGTGGGAAGTAGTTTTTCCTTCCCTACTGCCTTTTTTTATTACAGCTGAATTATTATTAAGTTTCGGTGTTGTAAAGTTTCTGGGAGTAGTATTTGAACCAATTATGCGCCCATTGTTCAATGTTCCTGGTGTTGGCAGTTTTGCCTGGATAATGGGCATGGTTAGTGGTTACCCAACCGGTGCAAAACTATCTGTCCGACTGAAAGAGCAAAAGCAAATATCACAGTTAGAAGCAGAACGTCTTGTTGCGTTCACTAACTCGTCTAGTCCATTATTTATTTTTGGAGCGATATCGATTGGTTTCTTTCATGATGCTAAATTAGGGGTACTATTAGCAGTTTGTCATTATCTAGGGAATGCCATAACTGGCATCTGTATGCGATTTTATGGGAGATCGAAAGAGACGTATCAAAAAAAGGAAAGCCGTAAAATTTCTCTGAAACGAGCATTTTATGCAATGCATGAAACGAGAATAAAGGACAAGCGACCAGTAGGAGAGATTATGGGGGATGCTGTCATTAATTCCATTAAGACACTTGTTATGGTCGGAGGATTTATCATCTTGTTTTCAGTGTTAAATAAAATGCTATTCTTGATAGGAGTAACGCCATTTATTGCCATCTTCTTTCAATCTGTGCTACAGTTCTTTTTCATACCGGTAGAATTAGCTCTACCATTTATAACAGGGCTTTTTGAGATTACACTTGGGGCTAATATGATTTCAAAAGAAAATGTTGATCCCTTTTTGGCTAGCGTTATTGTAGTAAGCTTTATATTAGGTTTTAACGGCTTCTCAGTACAAGCTCAGGTTGCAAGTATTATTTCAAAGAGTAATATTAGGTTTTATCCGTATTTTTTCGCACGTATTTTACATGGCTTTATAGCTAGTATTCTTGCCATCTTACTTTATAAACCTTTATATTTAAATAGAATCGAATCAAGTGTAAAAGAAATGCCTGTACTCAATCCTAGCATAGATAGTCAATGGGTACGTATATTAGATCTTCTCAAGGAAATTGGACCATTAATTACCATTGCTGCTTTTGGCTTAGCTTTCCTTATTATGTACCGTCGTTTTAGATATTCAAAATTATGAATGGAAATGTTAGCAAGCGTTCCTTACTAAACTATTTCAAGATTATTTTCGTATTTTCACAAAGAATGTTACCCCAAAGAATACGAAGGACTAGCGATTGTAAAAGATTAGAGGAAAGCATTGATGTACTATGCTTACCTCCTGTAGTAGTTTCCGTTATGTTATATTTCTTCTATTACATCTAGACATCGCTAGTCCTGACTTTCTTATCGCTTATATTTACTTTTAAGTGCTTCTGCTACAACTACTGGTACAAGGTCGGTCACGTCAGCTTTATATTTAGCAACCTCTTTTACAATACTGGAGCTTAAGAATGAATATTGATTATTGGTCATCATAAATAGTGTTTCTATTCTTGAATCTAACTTTCGATTCATGGATGTAATTTGCATTTCATATTCAAAGTCACTTACAGCCCGCAAACCTCTAAGTATGACTTGTGCGTTCTTCTCCTCGGCATATTCTATTAATAGGCCATCACTTGCGTCCACCTTTACATTAGGCATATGCTTCGTCGATTCTCTAATTAATTCCATTCTTTCTTCCACTGTAAACAACGGAGATTTGGATCGATTATTAAAGACAGCAACAATTACTTCATCAAAAATTTTAGAACCTCTTTCAATAATATCTAAATGCCCTAATGTAATGGGATCAAAACTCCCTGGACAAATTGCTAATTTTGTCATGCCAGCACCCCTCTAAGCTAATTTTTTTGATAGATGGTAACTCCAATTGTTCCGCCATAGTGAGTTTGTTTTTTAACCGTTAGACTGGAGTATGTATCTGGTAAATGATCATGAATATCATGTTCACAGTAAATAATACCATCACTATTTAATAACTGCTCTGCTTCAATTATTTCTAATAACTTTTCGTAACTTATTTTCGTATAAGGAGGATCAAGAAATATCAAATCAAACTTCAGCCCTCTTTTTGCAGATGCTGATAAGGCACGGAATGCATCTGCACGAAATACTTCTACTTGATCATCAAGCTTTAACATGGAGACATTCTCTTTAATAGTCTGAATGGCTTTCGGATGACTATCGACGAAAATACAGGAGTCCATTCCACGACTTAACGCCTCAATACCTAACGAACCACTCCCAGCAAATAAATCTAATGCCACTCCACCTTGAAAAAATGGGCCTAGCATTTGAAATACCGCTTCTTTTACCTTATCAGTTGTAGGTCTAGTATTTTTACCTGGAACTGCCTTCAATTGTCTTCCTTTATGTATTCCTGCTATTACTCGCATCACATTCACCTCTGTTACTCACTCGTTACAATCCTACCACAAAGGAAAACGATAATAAAACAGAAAAAAACTATTACAAAAAATAAGATTAACATGTATATATTTTTTACCATTGAACATAATAGCTTAATGGAACAGCTAATGCGTAGCTTGGTTGTTTCAAAACACGGAGAAGACTTACACTTCCCCATAAGTTCTCCTCCGGTTTCTCCTCTCCCTTTGCCTTTTTGTTTTCTGGCAAGAAAACAAAGGGACCTGCAGGATTTTATTTCTGCAGGTTTTTTTATTTTTATTCTTATTCTCAACCCCCTACCGTACGGAAACGAAAAACCTTCGCGAGGTTAATCACGAAGGTTTTATATTCCCATTTTATAATCGTATTGTTTTGCTTTATCTGGTTTAGCGTTTTCATATTCTGTACGAATAAATGGCTTATATGATCGATCTACCCTTGATACAAAAGGGTATTTTAATAATTTCTTCTCAATTTCTTCTAGATTAGATTGATCCACATACATTACTGCATACTTTAGCTTTTTAGATGTATAAAGAACATTTCCCAATCGCTTGATTTGTTTCATATTTTTGGCATGTTGATACCAAACAATAATCCCCTGTCTATTTGTTCTCATGAAAAATCCTCACAATTTCAGGTAGTTTTGAAATAGTTTATCAGAATATAGCTTTTATTTCAACAATATAACGATTAAGAAGCCTTACATCCACAGCCTCCACCACTTCCGCAACCACATCCACTGTCCGTAAGTGCGGCCCCATCTCTTGGAACCTTTATTTGTTCACTAACACTGAATGCAATATACTGACTAATCTCATCTAATAAACTTTGAAAATTTCTCTCAGCAATTTTATATGCTGCAACTTTATCATTTAAGTCCATCGCACGTTTTTTAGTGCGGACAAGTTTCATAATTTCAGAGTAATCTGGATGATATCTACCAAACCTCTGGACGTCTTCATATTGATCCTTAACAGCAGTAAACTCTTTAATAAGCTGTTGGGCTTCGGAATCATTTTCTAAAGCATGTTTAGCTTCCGCATATGCTTCATAAACCTCAGAGTCCAAAACCATCCTCCCTAGCATTTCAGAGCGGTCTAAAATATCGACATATTCTAAGGTAGCTATCATAATCATTCACCTCCACCAATAGTTTATCACTTTTATGGTGAAAATGTAAAAACAATTAATCTTTCATCATTTCCGCAAATTGTAATAGCATACCCACCATTTGAACATTTTGGTTAACCTTTTCCAGCTTTTGCGAGAAGGTTTTACCATAAAATCGTTTCGCCTCATTTTCTATTTCAGCTATCTTATTCGGATCTCTCGATAGAAATCGATACCATTCTGGGTTGTACCGAATAAAATGAACTAAATCAGGTCTAGTTAGTAAATAATCATGTAATGTTTTATTCATCGTAATCACTAATCCCTAAACCAACCAAAAGGATTATGTTCCTGTGGTTTTGGTCCTTTTTTAGAGCCTTGATATTGGTCAATTAACTCTTGAATGGTAGCAATCGTTCCACTTAATTGGGATACCTGCTTTTGTACTTTATCGATATCCATCTTCTCAGCATATTTTAATAGCTGACTAAATAGTTCGGCCTTACTCTCAGCTCCATTCTTATCACTTTTATCATTATCGGATGTTTCCTCTCTAAACTTATTCCAGTATTCATCCTCTTCACCTAATAGAATCCATTTTTCATAGTATTCTTGCCAGGACCTTCCTGTTCTTCTTATTTCCTTCCTCAGCTTTGGATGTTGATTGATAAATTCTCGAAAGCGTTGGACAGTTGGATGTAAATTATTCGTACTCAAATCATCTCACCCCTTTAGCTATACACATAGGCAACAATCGACATACTATAATTTATGCTTTAACCATTGTTCTGTGCATTTCACCTAAAACAAGGAAGTAAAACAAAAAACTAACTGTTCCTCTTACATGCAACTTCTTCCCCATTCCAGCAAGGGATATAAAAAACCCGAACTCCCCCGCATTATCATGAAAGAATTGCGAAATATAGTTCAGGTCATTAATGATATTCTTTTTTATTTGCTACTACTAGTTAAACGGTTTTGTTAAGAAGTTTTGTGTATAATATAGCCTATATACACCTACACCTAAATGGGTGTATTCATCATTTAACAGAGCGTCCCGGTGACCTTCACTATTTAACCAACCTTCAACCGCCGCAGGGGCATCAACATATTGAGCAGCAATATTTTCACCAGCCGCAGTGTAATAGATATCCTTTCCTTCTAATCGCTCTTTTAAGCCATTCCCATTTTGACTATAATGGGAGAAGTAATTATTTTCTGCCATATCCTTACTATGTAAGAAGGCAACCTCGCTAACCATATCCTCCCATTCTAACGTATTCTTTTTAAAGTTTTGCCGGATCACATTCGTAATATCAAAAATTTGTTGTTCCATTCCACGCTCCACTTCTTCCCATTTAGCATCTGTCAGGTTAGGGGGATCGGGTATTTTCCCTCTATAGCGTAATCCATATGGTCGCTGTGTAAGAAGTACGTCACCAGTCATAATACGGACAGAAGAAAGCTGATTAGAAAAGGTATCAAAATAAACTTGTAAAAAGAGATCATCTGATAGCTTTACTAAAGGACGCATTTGAACATCTTCGTCGTCTAACAAAAATGTATAAGAAGCTATTCCTTTACTATACGTCACTTCATTTTTAAAATCTAACTCTTGATGAACACTTTCATAACTGTCACCAATTGCTAATGGTGAAATGGAAATATCACCGCCAGTAGCATAAATCGTATGAATTTCCTCCCCTATGACACCGAATTGAATATATTGTGTTTCGTTATTTGTATACACCCACCAAGTATATCCATATGAACTTGGGTCCTTGCGCTTCGGTTCCCCTAAACCTTGAATTAACTCGTCCGTACTCCTTCCAATCCAATGAAATAGTTCCCCCTCATATTTCCCTTTGGCAATTATATTATTGGGAACCGACTTCTCCTTTACATTCTCCTTCTTCACGATTAATGTATGATTAAGACTATCAATTGCTTCACGTGATTCTATTTGATTCTTTTCTAAAATAAAAAATGTAATAATGACTATCATAATAAAGCCTACAACGCCTTTTATCCATCGCATTTCGTCTAGCTCCCTCTACTAAATAGTATAGTAAACTATATGTTTTACTATATTAAAACATGCTATAAAATTATTAAATACTATATACGTAATTATTTCATTTGTATTTTAAGACAGAAATATACGAACATTGTATTAGTAAAATCGTTACAATTATATGACAGTTCTAATTTCTCGAGGATGAAAAACCCCATTTTCATTGCAACTTCATTGAAATAATACTATTATTAAGGTAGTGAGCAAAAATGTGAGGTGTAGAAAATGAAATTAGAAAACGTAGGAATTGAAGATACTATAATGGAAATAAAACCATTAGATAGGATCATGGGAAATAATGCCTTTATCCGTGCTGGACAGTGGGATTATGAACGAGTTACATATGATTATAAAATCGGTTCCAATGAGAAAAACATTACATATTACATCCGTATTCAAGGTTACGCAATTGAAGGTGATGTTGACCGTGGCGATGCCGTCATTAAGTTATTAAGTCCATTACTTGGTAAGCATTATTATCCACATGGCGTGGAATATGGTGAAGAAGAAAACTTTCCAGAAAATCTGGTAGAACGAGCAACCAAAATTTTGCAAAAAGTTAGTGAAGATCTTAAAGAACTTAACGTTGAGTAATGAACAAAATGGCCAACTACTCTCACGGTGCGAGTAGTTGGTTTTTTATCTCCCTATTTCACGAGTTATTTCTATCCAGATGGATGATTTCATGCTATATTTTTTATAGGTATATTAAAGAATTTTCCAACACCCGAAAGGAGATACCCTTTTGTTTCGAAAAATCATCTTATTCATCATCATATTGTTATTATTAGTGGTTGGATATTTCGTATTGTCTATCTCTATTCCTTTAATTATTGCACTAATAACAGCACTTTCATTAAACCCTGTAGTGAATTTCATTCAAAACCGAACGAGAATTAACAGGAAATTTTCGGTACTAATTGTATTTCTATTGTTTCTTGTGGTAGTTGGATTTGCAGGAGGCTTTATTGTCACAAAAGCTGTAGGTCAAGCAATTAACTTTGTAGAAGACGTCCCATCCCATATCAATAAGATTAACCAAGTATATGGAGAATGGCAAAATCGAATAACTGAATATGGTAATGATTTGCCTTCTGAGTTTGTTGAATCTGTAACAGATAGTTTTGATACATATGTTACACAGCTAAACACAACACTTAGAGAAAAGGTAACCATCAATAAAATTGCTAGTATCTTCGCTCAGGTTCCGCAATATATTGTAAGTATTCTAGTATATCTGATAGCCTTGTTCCTCTTTATGCTAGAACTACCAATATTAAAAGATAAAACATTTAATTTATTTACAAAAGAAACTGCTGAAAAAGTTTCCTTTATGAACAATCGAATTAAAAATGTTATTGTTGGCTTCTTTAAAGCTCAATTTTTAGTTAGTTTAATTATCTTTGCGGTTTCGCTAATTGGATTATTTATTATCGCTCCAGAAGTTGCTTTGATAATGGCGCTTATCATATGGCTAGTTGATTTAGTTCCGATTATTGGTTCAATCATTATTCTTGGACCATGGGCTATCATTATGTTTATGGCTGGAGATATACAAATGGGAGTAGAACTGTCCATTCTTGCTATCATTCTGCTTGCCATAAGGAGAACGGTTGAACCTAAAGTGATGGGAAAACATATGGGATTGTCACCACTCGCAACACTAATTTCGATGTTCCTAGGATTAAAGATATTTGGTATATTAGGATTTATCATTGGGCCATTAATCCTAATCATTTACATTTCAGCTAGGGAAGCTGGAATCCTGAAGCTTAACATTAAATTTTAAATCATAAAAAATAACGCATTTGCTTGAAAAAAGCAAATGCGTTATTTTTATACCATCTAATTAAAAAGTTTATTAAGTGCCAAATATTGCCTTTAATAAGCTTGTTGTATGTCCACCATGATAAAGAACATATAATAAGAAGTATACGACAATACCAGTACTCGCAGATCCGAACCAGATAATGGAAGTAATCGGACCAATTTTTCTGTGCTTTCCGATTTTACGCTTGAATGCTAAGTATAGCGTTACAAGCCCAAAAACCGCACCTGTTGTAGCTAATGTTATATGGAAAACTAAAAATATCGTATAGTAAATTTTTAATTCATCTGGACCACCGAAACTCGTGTTTCCAATAAAAACAGTTCGAGACATATAAATAATAAAGAACAATAACGCACTGATTGCTGCTGCAATCATCGTCTTCTTATGTGCTTTTGGGCGATTCGTCGCAATTAAACGCCATCCAATTGCAACTAACACCGCACTTAAAAAAATAAAGAAAGTACTAATTGTAGGTAAAATTTCCATAGTCTTATTCCTCTCCAAATTTATTAAAGAGTGGAATACTTCTCCCCTTCCATCATTTATTCTGTTGTATGTGCAACCGTATTTGGTAATGGGTCTACCTTTAAGGTTTCCGGGCTAAACCAAGCATAAAATACTTTAGCTAAAATGACACCATAAATGATTTCTTGCATTATTTTCATAATAATACCACCAAGCTGCTGATCTTCTAACGTGGACATTGATGTGAACATTTCTGGCCCAGTGATTTGAGAAGTAGAAGTTAGTCCACTTAGAACGTCTCCTGGCACACATAGTGCCATAGCTTGGATCCAAGCGCCACTCGAACTATAAGCTGCATATAACGGTACATCTGCAAAAATAATCAATATACAGGCAGGTGTTATCAATACACTATTACCAAATATATAGAAAATCTTCCCTAACGGATGTTTAATTTGCCATTCTTTAATCGGTGACATAATTGGGAACCATACTAAAAATCCAAATAATAAAAGCAAAATATGGAATGAAGTATGTATAACCGGTGAAGATTTCGTCATATCAAAAATTGCTGGCAAATGGTAAATAGAAAATAACGTATTGAACAATAAAATTGAAATTAACGGAAACGTAAGTACTTTCATCACAGATTTAATAACTGGTTTAACAAGCACACCCTTCCAAATCCAAGCCGGGATCCCCTTTATCATAAGAATTGGAAATACAATTAAATAAATTGCCATTTGCATCATATGAGCTGTAAGGGTAATATGACTTAACAAGTCAATTGGAGACCCTTTAACAATATAAAGTAATACTAGTCCAATATAGAAAAAAACCTTTTGTTTCGTTGTTGGTTCTTCAACAGAACCAAACTTATGGCGAAGCGGCCCAGTGATTAAGTAATATGTAATTCCTAAAGCCAAAACAAATAAAAAGAAATATGGACTCCATAAAGCACGAAATCCAAAAAGTTGTAAATTAACCAACATATCATTCACTCCATAGTTTTCCTATTATCTAAGTTCCATTATAACCTATTATTATACGGTAAACACGGATAAACTGTGACAACTTTTTAAAGACTATTAGATGTAGTTGAAGAATTAGGAGTGTCTGCCGTGAATTCTTCGTTTCTTATCCCAAAAAATAAGGACCAGGGAAAACAATTCCCTGATCCTTATTTAGATTACCACCATATTACTAAGCTAAGTGCAGCTACGGTTAATACTGCCGCCCACACTCCACCATAAATCATGATAGCAACCATATCATGTCCTTTATCCTTCATATGCATAAAGTAGTAAAATTGGAATGCTACTTGTACTACAGCAAGGATTAGTAATAATGGAATCGCCAGCATCTTACTCATTATACCTGAACCTACAATGACAAAAGCAATAATAGTAAAAATGATCATTGTAGCAAAGGTAATCAGCTGCTTTTTCATTTCCTCTTTATTTTGTTGTTTATGATATTCATTGGTTTTGGTGTTATTTGTCATCCGTTACCCCACCTTCCCCATTAGGTATACCACTGTAAAGATGAATACCCATACAACGTCAATAAAGTGCCAATATAAACTAAATGTATTGAATTTTGGTGCATTGTAAAGATTTAATCCACGCTTTGCATTTCGAATCATAAGAGCTGCTAACCAACATAGACCAAAAAGTACGTGACCACCGTGGAAGCCTACTAAAGTATAGAATGCAGATCCAAAAGCAGAAGAACGAAATGTAAATTCATACTCATGAATGTAGTGATAGAACTCGTAAATCTCACATGCAAGGAATGCTAGACCAAGTAAGCCGGTAATTCCAAGCCAAAGCTGCATTTTAGCGAAATTATTATTCTTCATATGATACATGGCATACACACTAGTTAAGGAACTAGTTAATAATAGCATGGTCATAAGGAATACTAATTCAAGTCCAAAAATATCCTCAGAACTTGGTCCACCAGCAGTCGAATTCTTTAATGCAAGGTATGTTCCGAAAAGGCTGGCAAATAATACTGTTTCTCCGCCAAGGAAAAACCATAATCCTAAAAACTTATTCTTCCCTTCAAGTGTTGCTTTTTCAGGATGATGTGGCATTGTTTCTGGATTTAAGGTATGATCATTAGCCATATTATTCAGCCTCCTTTTCGAGATCTTCTTTATGGATATGATATCCAAGGTCATCTTTCAGCGAGCGAAGTAGCATACATAATAATGCTAGCCCCATGCCACCGAATAGTAATACATAGGCAAAAGTAGATTGATTATGGTAAATAAACCCGAATCCTGCAATAAAGAAACCTAATGACATAATAAACGGTAGAATAGATCCGTTTGGCATATGGATATCCCCTACAGGTTCAGCAGGTGTCATTTTACCATTACCTTCCATCTTCTCAATCCATAATGCATCAAGTCCACGAACTAGTGGAAGTTGTTTAAAGTTATAATGTGGTGGCGGTGAAGCAACTGCCCACTCTAATGTACGACCATCCCAAGGATCTTGCGGTGCAGGCTTTTCTTTAAACCAAGAATAAAATGCATTGAATAGGAATACTAGTACACCGAATGTCATAAAGAAGGCACCGACTGTACTAATAGCGTTACCCACATTTAACCCTTGATCATCTAAGAATACCCAGTAACGACGAGGCATACCCATTAATCCAAGGAAATGCTGGATAAAGAATGTTAAATGGAATCCAATAAAGAATGTCCAGAATGCAAGCTTACCTAATTTTTCATTAAGAATTCGTTTAAACATTAATGGCCACCAGTAATGTAGTGCTGCAAGAATTCCAAATACTACCCCACCAACAATTACATAGTGGAAGTGGGCTACAACGAAGTAAGAATCATGGTATTGATAATCCGCTACAGAAGTAGCTACCATAACCCCTGTCATTCCACCTAGTGTAAAGGAAGGAATAAATCCTAATGACCAGAGCATTGCACTATTAATGGTAATATTTCCACCCCAAAGGGTTAATAACCAGTTGAAAATCTTAATACCAGTTGGAACAGCAATTGCCATCGTAGCAATAGCGAAAATGGAGTTCGCAACTGGACCCATTCCTACTGTAAACATATGGTGAGCCCATACCATAAAGCCTAAGAACGCAATAAGGATTGTCGCAAATACCATTGCGGTATATCCAAATAGACGCTTTTTAGAGAATGTCGCAAAAATTTCACTAAAAATACCGAACGCTGGCAAGATTAGAATATAAACTTCTGGGTGACCAAAGATCCAGAATAGATGTTGCCAAATGATGCTGTTACCACCAAGTGCTACATCAAAGAATGCTGAATCAAACATACGGTCAAACATGAGTAAGAATAAACCAACTGTTAAAGCTGGAAATGCAAATAATATTAATACACTGATTACGAATGTTGTCCATGTGAATAATGGCATACGCATGTATGTCATACCAGGTGCACGCATATTAACAATCGTTACGAGGAAGTTAATTCCCCCCATTAACGTACCAGCACCCGATATCTGTAGACCTAGAATATAATAATCTACACCATGTCCTGGTGAGGACGTTGATAGTGGTGTATATGCTGTCCAACCAGCATCTGGTGCACCAGTTAACCAGCTGACATTTAGCATAATTCCACCAAACAAGAATAACCAAAAACCTAATGAATTAAGAAATGGAAACGCAACATCACGAGCACCAATTTGTAACGGCATGACGGCGTTCATTAATCCTAACAATATTGGCATGGCCGCAAAGAAAATCATCGTTGTTCCATGCATTGTAATCATTTCATTATATAAACCAGCAGATATAAAATCGTTGTCTGGTTTCATTAGTTGAATACGAATAATTAAAGCTTCTAATCCACCGAGTAGGAAAAAGAAACCCCCACCATAAAGATATAGTTTACCTATTTTTTTATGGTCAACAGTCGTTAAATAATCCCATAATACGGCAGCGAAGCTTGTTTTCTGAGCAGTTGCTGAACTCACAAAATAAACCTCCCTTTTCAATCATACAAACCTTAAATCAAAAGTTAGTTACCCGCACTCTCCGGCGTAATTTCTGAAGGACGTAACTGTAATAGATACTCTGCAATTAATGCAGCATCCTCTTCACTAACTGATGGGTACATACCAGTCATTTTATTTCCTGGTTTCATTGTTTCTGGATTTACAATCCATTTAATGATATTTTCTTTTGTCATATCTGCTGTACCTGCTAGTTTTGTACGGTCTCCAAAATTGGTTAAGTTAGGACCGACTTCTACAGGTGAAGATCCAATTGCGTGACATGCAATACAGTTGTTCTCTTCAAATAATGCTCTACCATCTACTGCTTCTTGTGTTTCAGGTTCTGCTTCTGGATCAAAGTTTTGCATATCAGCGACCCATTGGTCAAACTCTTCTTGACTAACTACGACAACCTTAAAGTCCATAAGTGAGTGCGAAGGTCCACAAAGCTCCGCACATTTACCCCAATACACACCTTCTTCATAAGCATGAAGATAAAATGTATTTTCATTTTCTGGGTTAACATCAAGCTTACCAGATAGTGCAGGAACCCATAATGAATGGATAACATCGGAAGATAACATATTAAAGTATACTTTTTCACCTACAGGAATATATACATCCTGACTTGTTTGAATGTCTAGTCCATCATAATCAAAATGCCACCAATATTGGTTACCGGTAACGTTAACATTTAATGAATCACTAGCATCCGCATCATCAGCTAAATCAAACGTATAGATTACTGTTGGCACCGCAATTACGATTAAAAGTAAAATCGGAATAACAGTCCAGATTGTTTCTAATGTTTGGTTACCTTCAACTTGCTTTGGAATAACATCTTCTTGACCTTTTTTCTTACGGAATTTAATGAGCGCTACTGTGAATATAACCATTACAATTACAAGAACAACAGTCATGATAACAGTAGGTAGAATAATTAGATCTAGAGATTTTTCCGCGCCGTAGCCTTTAGGGTTTAACGCTGTCAGGTTCTCCCTACCACAGGCTGATAGAAATAATGCTACTAAACCCAATAGGGATAATACTTTGAATCTTCCCATCCAACCTTTCATGTATTAATACCTCTCTTTCAAAATTTCCTTCCTTATATATAGAAAATAGTAAGGATGATAATTAGTAATGGGAAACCTTAATTATATATGTACCTATTCCCCATTCGTTATCGATACATTCCTTTTTAATACAAAATGAAGAAGACAGTATTTAATATTCCTAACAAAGCTAAAATTATTGTATCTAAAAGGAAAGTAACTAAGGCAAGTACCAATTCATTCTTTTTCAGTAAATCCATCAAAATTTACTATCACTTTTTACTCCCGTATGTACAATAGCATCGCCCTTTTTTGAGGAAGTTGTCTCATTTGAACGCATCCTGTATATCCCCCCTTTAACCCCCAAAATAAAAGGGACATATAAAAGAAGCATACTCATCCTAGCATTGTTCATATTTCCATAAAGTATGCTATCTATTAATGCTCATTGTATCACGGTTCCATCTTACAATCCATTTGCCTCTAGGACCATACTGTCACAATTCGCACGAACTTCTGACAATTATGTGAATTTTATGTTGTAAACAAATAAAAGGCTAAAACGCCTTCAAAAATCCAGCCACCTATGTAATTGCTTTCGTCAGAAGTTCTACTACTAAATTTACAGTATATCCCCTATATTATTTCTAGCAGACAATGAAAAACTTTGCAAGGGTTTTTTCTTAATTCCATCTGTTCGATATTTAAATCCATCTATTGTTTAACAATTCTGTGTCAATTGTCATTATATTGCATAAAAGATTTGCTTTATACGCGAAAAAAAGATTATCATGGAGAGTGGTATAATAATAATGTCGTAATACATAACAACAATGAAAAAGTGAGGATATTGATAGTATGATAAAATTATTAAAATGGCTCTCGGTTCTAGCGGTCATCGGGATGACGTTTGTTCTTATCGGAGGGGCACTAGTGACTAAAACCGAGTCAGGTGATGGGTGTGGTGATAGTTGGCCACTATGTAAAGGAGAATTGGTTCCATCTGAAATCGATATGGAATTAATTATTGAATTGAGTCATCGTTTAGTATCTGGTTCTGTTGGTATTATCGTTCTTATCCTAGCTTATCTGTCTTGGAAGCATATCGGAAATATTAGGGAAGTGAAATTTCTATCTATTTCCTCTGTTTTCTTTTTAGTTTTGCAAGGATTGATTGGTGCTGCCGCTGTAATGTGGGGACAATCTGACTTCGTTTTAGCAGCACATTTTGGCATATCACTTATTTCCTTTGCAACCATTTTCTTATTAATGTTACTTATTTTTGAAATTGATAAGAAATTTGATGCTGATTCACTTTACATAAAAAAGAAGCACCGTGTTGAAATCTATGCTTTAACCATATTTACCTTACTCGTTGTTTATACAGGGGCTCTCGTAAGACATGTAAACGCAAACTTAGTTTGTGGCGATTGGCCGTTGTGTAAAAATACAGCACCATTTGATTTCTCAAACTTTACATTTGAACAATGGGTTCAAATGGGACATCGGATGTTTGCTGGATTATTATTTATTTGGACATTAAGTCTATTTATTCGGATCCTAAAAGATTATCCAAAAAGTAATATTATGAAGTGGGGTTGGACAGCAACCTTTACATTAATACTTCTACAAGTTACATTTGGTGCTCTCATTATCTTTACCTTATTGAATTTAGGTGTCGCGTTAATGCATGCGTTAGTTATTACATGTTATTTCGGAATGCTAAGCTATTTCTGTCTCTTATCAACAAGAAGTGCTGCAATGGCTCGAAAAAACGCTATTCCAGACGAGGCTCTTTCTAACATAAAATAATAAAGAAACAGCCTATATATCATTCAACATAAACGAAGCAAAACCCCCGTATCCTTCTATTAAGATACGGGGGTTTTAAGTAAGTTAACAATATTAACCCTATTACATCAGCAATTTACTTGAAACGCTCATGAATCCTATTCCAATTCAATTAATAAATCATTCACTTCAATTGTATCACCATTCTGTACATGGATAGCTTTTACTACACCGGTAAACGGAGCTTGAACCGTTGTTTCCATCTTCATCGCTTCCGTAATAACTAGCTCATCGCCTTTTTCTACCTCTTGCCCTTTTTCACACACTACTTTAAGCACTGTCCCAGGCATCGTAGCTCCGATGTGTTTATTATTTGTTTTATCTGCCTTCGGTCTTAACGTAACATTCGTTTGGACACTCATATCTCGGATATTAACTTGACGAGCCTGACCATTCAATTCGAAATAAACTACTCTTGTACCATCTTCTCTTGGTTCAGAAATAGAGACTAATTTCACAATCAGTGTTTTTCCTTGCTCGATTTCTACTTCAACTACTTCCCCAATCTTCATTCCATAGAAGAATGTTGGCGAATCTAATACAGATACGTCCCCATATGATTCATAGAATTGGTGATAATCCATAAATACTTTCGGATATAAAGCATATGAAATCATATCAAAACTTGTTACTTGACGGTCTAACGTATTAAATAAGGTTTCCTTCAAATGATCAAAATTAACTGGATCTAATAATTGTCCAGGTCTTTCGGTAATCGGCTTTTTCCCTTTTAAAATGATTCGCTGTAATTCTTTTGGAAAACCTTGATATGGCTGACCAATATAACCACTAGCAAATTCTACCACTGAGTCTGGAAAATCAATGGTTTCTCCCTTTTCGTACACATCATCTTCACTTAAATTGTTTTGTACCATGAAGAGCGCCATATCCCCTACTACTTTTGAGGAAGGGGTTACTTTTACGACATCACCAAACATATCATTCACACGACGATACATCGATTTCACTTCATCCCACCGGTCACCTAAGCCGACAGCTTTTGCTTGCTGTCGTAAATTAGAATATTGCCCACCAGGCATTTCATGTTGATATATCTCTGTATGTGGAGCATTCATGCCACTCTCAAACTCTTGGTAATACTGACGTACACCTTCCCAATAGTGGCCGAGCTTCTCATAATTTTCAATATCCACTTTTGGCTGACGTTCTTTCCCTTCTAATGCATGGTATAATGTTTGCGCACTTGGTTGTGAGGTTAGCCCTGCCATCGGTCCATTAGCAACATCAACAGCGTCTACTCCAGCATCAATCGCTCTAGCATACATATAAACTCCATTTCCACTTGTGTCATGGGTATGAAGATGGATTGGAATATCAACTGTTTCTTTTAGCTCTGTTACTAAACGATAAGCAGCCTCCGGTTTAAGTAATCCAGCCATATCTTTAATTCCTAAAATATGCGCACCTGATTGTTCAAGCTCTTTAGCTAATTTCTTATAATAAGCTAAATCATATTTCGTACGGTTTGGATCCAGAATGTCCCCTGTATAACACATAGCAACCTCGGCAATCTTATCATTATCCCGAACTGCTTGGATAGCAGGTCTCATACCATCTACCCAGTTTAAACTATCAAAAATACGGAAAACATCTATTCCGCCATTCGCACTTTTTTCAACAAATTCCTGAATTAAGTTATCTGGATAATTTTTATATCCTACTGCATTACTTGCGCGTAGAAGCATTTGGAGTAATACGTTTGGCATTTTTTCTCGCAGCTTCAACAATCTTTCCCAAGGGTCTTCCTTAAGGAAGCGATAGGCAACATCAAAAGTTGCTCCTCCCCACATCTCCACAGAGAATAGGTTAGGCAGAAGTTTAGAAGTCGGCTCAGCAATTTTAACCAGATCCTTCGTACGTACTCGAGTCGCTAGTAACGATTGATGAGCGTCTCTAAATGTCGTATCGGTTAATTGTACTTCCTTCTGCTCTTTTAACCACTTTGCAAGCCCTTCTGGTCCTTTTTCATCAAGAATTTGCTTTGTTCCATGTGCATAATCAAGATGTTCTACATTTGGAACGATTGGTGTATCAAAGTTCGGTTTTTCTTTTTGAGTAATGCCTTCAAATCCATTAACCGTTGTTTCTCCGATAAAGGTTAACATTTTTGTTCCACGGTCTTTTCGCTTAGGGAAAACAAATAACTCCGGCGTTTTATCTATAAAAGTCGTATTGTATTCACCAGTCATAAATTGATTGTGTAACATGACATTTTCTAAAAATGGAATATTCGTCTTGATACCTCGAATACGAAACTCTTTAAGATTACGCACCATTTTTAAGACAGCTTGTTCGAAAGTTAATGCCCAAGTAGACACCTTTACAAGCAATGAATCATAATGAGGGGTAATTTCTGCACCTTGGAAACCATTTCCAGCATCTAAACGAACACCAAATCCACCACCAGTCCGATACGCCATGATTTTCCCTGTATCTGGCATAAAATTATTTAATGGATCTTCTGTCGTTACACGGGATTGAATAGCATAGCCCTGAGTTGTAATCGATTCTTGTTCAGGAATTCCGATTGATGGTTCATGGATATGTTGACCATCCGCAATTTTGATTTGGGTTTGTACGATATCAACCCCAGTAATTAATTCTGTAATCGTATGCTCTACTTGAACGCGTGGATTTACCTCAATAAAATAAAAGTTATTATCCTTCACTAAAAATTCAACCGTACCGGCGTTTACGTAGTTGACATTCTTCATTAGTTGAACAGCTGCAGAACAGATTTTCTCCCGTAATTCATCTGTTAAGGATATACTTGGCGCAACCTCTACTACCTTTTGGTGTCTACGTTGAATGGAGCAATCGCGTTCATAGAGGTGAACAATATTACCAAATTCATCCCCGATAATTTGAACTTCTATATGCTTCGGTTGTTCTATTAATTTCTCAACATATACTTCTTCACTACCAAAAGCTGCTTTTGCTTCCGATTTAGCTCTTTCATAGCTTTCGCGAACATTATTGGCACTTCGTACAATCCGCATACCGCGTCCACCACCACCTAGAGCTGCTTTAATGATGATAGGATAGCCATGCTCCTGACCAAAAGCTTCTACTTCCTCTAGTGACGTAACAGGACCATCACTACCTGGAATTACTGGTAGACCAGCTTTTTGTGCTTGTGTTCTTGCTCTTACTTTATCCCCAAACATATGTAAGTGTTCACTTTTAGGACCTATAAAGATTATACCTTCCTGCTCACAGCGTTTAGCAAACTCTATATTTTCCGATAGGAAACCATAACCAGGATGAATTGCATCTACCCCAACACGTTTAGCAATAGCAATAATTCCTTCAATATCCAAATAAGCATCAATCGGTTTTTTGCCTTCCCCTACCAAATAAGACTCATCTGCCTTATAGCGATGATAGGAGCCCAAATCTTCTTTTGAATAAATAGCAACTGTTGGAATGTTTAACTCTGTGCATGCCCTAAACACACGAATTGCGATTTCCCCACGATTTGCAACGAGTACTTTTTTAATTTTATTTAACTTGACCATCTTGTTCCTCCTTTAATAAATGGATTATTTGGAATATCTTGTTTCATTGCAGGAACTGGTTCACGTTCCTGTTTTTTCACATTCATTGCTATATTATTTAATACTCCCATGGATACTAATAATATGAGTAATGAAGATCCACCGTAGCTAACAAATGGTAAGGTTACACCCGTTATCGGTAAAATACCACTTGCTGATCCTAAGTTGATAAATGTTTGTATGCCTACCATAGAAGAAATACCGAGCGCTAGTAACGCTCCAAAACTATCTTTACATTTACGTGAAATAAATATCCCCCGTAATACAATGATAGCTAGAGCACCGATAACAATAATGACACCTAGAAAGCCCAACTCTTCAGCAATTACTGCCATAATGAAGTCCGTATGTGGACCAAATAAGTACCCTAGTTTTTGTACCCCTTGTCCAAGACCTTCTCCTGTTACCCCTCCAACACCAATGGCTACATACGATTGAATTAATTGATAACCATCAAGATGTGGTGACTCAAATGGTGCATAGGCCCCTGTAAAACGGCTAATCCTTTCTTCAGTTACCATATTAGGAACGGCGATTGCTAATAATAATAACCCAATTGCAACTAATATAAATAGATGTTTAAAACGAATACCTGAACTAAAAATGACGGTACACGCTATTAAAAAGATAATGGCAGCTGTTCCAATATCAGGCTGAGCTACAATTAATGCTAGAATAAATCCTGTTAAAATTAAAGGTGGTAATACCCCTCGGTTGAAATTATTGATATATGCCTGTTTCTTTGAATATACGGAAGCCAGATACATGATAATACCAAGCTTAGCAAATTCAGAAGGTTGTAAGTTAATCGGGCCGATATTTATCCAGGATTTTGCGTTACCCGCAGAATATCCAAAAAATCTTACCGCTAACAACAGTAGAATGACCCCTAAAACGATTAATTTAATTATCTTTTGATACTTTTTATAGGGAAAAAAGGTCGCAAATAGAAATCCAAATAATCCTATTGCAAACCATTGTAATTGCCTCAGTAAATAATGATTGCTCTCATAACCCTCCACTATAGCTAGCACCATGCTCGCACTATAAATCATCACAACACCAAATCCACTTAATATTAATGGTGTTATAAGAAGTGTAAAATCAAATTCTTTTAATTTTGTTAACATCGTTTCTCTCTCCAATTATGATAACTGATTATAATTAGTATCCGTGCAAGTCTATTGGTAATTATTCAATTTTCAATGAATTAGCTCTATTCGTCAAGTAGTAAATGTTTTTTCATGTTGAAAGCCCACTTACTTAAACAAAAAAACCTTGCCATTTCATATGCAGGCAAAGTTTTTACCAAAAAATCTTTCCAAACACACATACGTGTTACACAGATTTTTGGGCCGCTTCATGAAGAATGTTTAAACGCCTCTCCAAATTCTCAAGAAGTGCTTTTCCTTCATCTTCATTAATTAAATTTAATCGAACAGCAAAATCTATCTCCCGTGAGAGACCATACATTTGCGTGTCTAAAACCTCTTCATATAATGGACATTGCGGCATCGTTAAATTATCAATTTGTACTTCAATAAGCCGCAATATTTTATCAGCATCAGCCTTTAGAAGGGCATAGGCTTTTTCACGATGATCTATCGTTACCTCTGGCATCAATATATCCCCTCCACCAACAAACCTTATCAGGATAATAAGCTTGTTTTCTTCTTTGTACATATACATTTACTCTAATATTATATTATCCTTTACTACTATAAAATGCAATCTTTTCCTTCATTGAAATACTAGGAAAAATTGACGTTAGAATATAATGCTTAGCGATTTCATTTATTGACGTTGTCTGCTATTCTTAATAGGTACAGATATTATCGGAAAGGTGGAAAAACATGATTGTCCCTATTATTGGTAATGTTACCTACCAAATTACAATGGATCCTACCGTATGGATATTTGATGATCGCAAAATTATTTTAGAAGAAGCATTCTCCAATCATGAAGAAAAAGATGAACGAAATGACGTTCAAGAAGCACAAGAGAGATGGGAAAGAGCAGTAAGATTCCAATCGAAACCTCCTGTTAATAGAAGTTTAGCTAAGCACGAACGGGAGAATATATTAAAATATTCCTACGTAATGCCAATTGACGACTTTTTAAATCACGCTGAAATTAAAGCGGATGCAAAAGAAGCAGTACTTGTTACAAAGCGTGAAGAAATAGTCATTTCGATTGCTGATTTATACAACAGTTACTTACTGTTTGCATTGGATGGAAAACCGTTAACTGAAGATGGCCCTGTGCATTTATTATTCAAAGACGGATCTAATAAGGACAATCCAATTAAAGGTGTTACTAAAATTAAGATAAGCTAATGTAGAATGAAAAGGATCCTAAAAGTCAGCAAGACCGCTGTTTCTTTTAGGGTCCTTTTTTTCTATTGTATAATTTGGCATCTAATACTCCAAAATAACGGTATAGTTATTCCCTGTATCCACAATTTTTAGGAGGAGTTTTAGATGTATATTCGTTTAAGCTTAATAGCATTATGTTTGCTTTTTCTTTTAGGATGCGGACAGAATGATGAGGACCGGGCTTTACCTAGTGAAAAAGAAGACCCAAATGACAGAATAATTAACGTAAAGAATTCTGCACCTCGGGAAGATCGTGATTTTTCAAATGAGCAAATTGCAGATCACTTAGCCCATGTGGCAAGCGATGTCCCCGAAGTTGATGATGCTGTAGCTATCGTTGTTGGACCTTATGCTGTTGTTGGGATAGATGTTGATAAAGAATTAGATATGTCAAGAGTTGGTACCATTAAATATTCAGTAATTGAAGCACTTCAGCATGATCCATATGGTCGTACAGCTGTCGTCGTAGCAGATGCCGATATTACAGAAAGAATCCGCCGAATGAATGACAAAATTGCTCAAGGCTATCCTATACAAGGCATTCTAGATGAAGTAGCTGCTATAGTTGGTAGATATATGCCTGATTTCCCGTCTCCAGAGCATCGACCAGAAGAACCGAATCAAAACCAACAAATCATAAATGATGATGAAGAAAGAAAAAAAATGGATGATATAATGGATGAACAGTCTAAACATCACAAAGAAAAGCGTGAAGAATAAGAAGGGGCTGGGACAAAACCCCAGTAAATAATTAAAAACGTAGCGCTAACCATTTAAAATGGTAAGTGCTACGTCTTTTTTAATATTCTTACTCTTTTTAGTAAACAAAAAGGACACCCTCTGATAAAATTAAAGTAACCACACAATAACCTATCAGGAGGTAT